>NZ_JBHVWC010000001.1:185519-269336 GCF_042882445.1 Kitasatospora sp. NPDC058218
TCCCGGCGCCGCTGCCCCGGCGACCCAGCGTACACCACCCCGATCATAACACCCGCTCCCCCTCGGGGGGGGGCCCCCCCCGCCCGCGGGGCCCCCACCACCTGCGGTCCCCCGTACCCACCCACCCGGGAGTACGCCGTGATCTTCGGAGGATTCAGTACCACCTCCACCGAGCAACCCCTGCCCGTCGGCGCGGCTCTGCTGGCGCCCGGATCGGCGGCCTGGCGACTCGGCGACGGCCCGGCCGCCGTGCTGGCGACCGCCGGCGGGTACCGCCGGGTCCTGGTGCTCGGCCACTGTGGGGCCAGAGACTTCGAGCTGTCGTTACTGGCCGAGGCCGGCCCACCCCCGGACGTCACCTGGCGCTGGCCCGGCACCTACACCGTGGTCGAGGAGACCCCGGCAGGGGCGGTGGTGCACACCGACCCGGCGTCCGCCCAGCCCGTATACGCCACCCGCTGGAGGGGTGGCTGGGCCTGGTCGACCTCCTCCCGGCTGCTGGCCTCCCTGATCGGGGCCGCCATCGACACCCAGCGCCTGGCGTGCGCGGTGTTCCTGCCATCGGTGCCCGCCCTGGCTGCAGGCCGCTCGTTCTTCGACGGCGTGGACCAGCTTGCGCCAGGTGCCCGGACCGAACTGCCCGCCGACGGCACCGCCTGGCGCGTCACCACCAGTTGGCGGCCCGAGCCCGTGCCCGGTTGGCCGGCCGACATCCGGCTTCGCGAAGCCCTGGCCGCCGCGGTCGCCCTGCGGACGGCTGCCGACCCGGCCCTGTCGAGCGACCTGTCCGGCGGTCTGGACTCCACCAGCATCACGGTGCTCGCCGCCACGGCCCTGCCTGCCGGGCACCGGCTGAACGCCGTCACCGTCCACCCCGACGGCGACCTCGGCGGAGCCGACCTGCACCACGCCCGCCTGGCCGCGGCCAGCCACCCGTCCCGGATCGCCCACCATCTGCTGCCGCTCACCGACGAGCACTTGCCGTACACCGCCATCACCCACATCCCAGTGACCGACGAACCGGCGCCCTCCACGCTCGCCCGGGCCCGGCTGACGGGCCAGCTGGAGTGGATGCGCGACGCGCTGGGCACCCGCACCCACCTGACCGGCGACGGCGGTGACAGCATCCTGTTCCAGCCCCCGATTCACCTCGCCGACCTGATCCGCCACCACCGCTTCCGCCGCGCGGCGGGCGAGGCGTTCGGCTGGGCGAGGCTCCGCCACACCCGGGTCGGCCCGCTGCTGCGGGACGCGGCCTGCACCGCCCGCACCACCCGCGACCAGGCCTTGGCCGCTCTCGCCCACGCGGTTGGGACACCCGGGCGCAACGACCACGGAAAGGTCGCCTGGTTTCCCCTGCTGCCGCACCCCGCCTGGGCCGGCGACCAAGCCGCCGGGCTGCTGACCGAGGCAGCCCGGCAGGCCGCTGCCGTTTCCGATCAGCTCCCGGGCCTGGACTTCGCGGTGCGGGTGCTGGTGGACGAGATCCGCGAGGTTGCCCGCACCGCCGCCGCCGACGCCCAGCTCGCCGCCGCCTCGGGTGTCGCCCTGTACAACCCGTTCCTCGACCCGCTGGTGGTGGACGCGGTGCTGGCCACCCCGCTGGGGCGCCGCCCGCCGCTGCACGTCTACAAGCCCGTCCTGGCCCGCGCGATGTCCGGCCTTCTGCCGCCGGAGACCGCCGCCCGCGCCACCAAGGGCAGCTTCGACGCCGACCACTACACCGGTCTGCGGGTGAACCAGAGCGACCTGTCCGCCTTGGCCGACAACTACCTCGCCGCCCTCGGCCTGCTCCAACCCGGCCCGTTCCGCAGGCACCTGGTCCAGGCCGCCGCCGGGCTGCCGATGCCGCTCGCCACCCTCGAACAGGCCCTCACTGTCGAAGCGTGGCTGACCGCCCATCACCGCGACCCCGCCCCCACATGGACTGTCCCCGCAGGGAGTGAGTTCCGTGGCTGATCTGCCCGCCTTCGCCGCCCCGCCGCCGCACGTCCGCGCCGCCGACTTCGGCCACGTCCTGGTCCTCGTCGACTATCGCACCGGCCACGTCCAGGGCCTGCTGCCCGCCACCGCCGAGCGCTTCCGCGACGCCGCCCGCACCGGCGGCACCGGCCACCTGAACGAACGGCTTGCCACCCAGCTCCTGACCGCCGGGCTCCTCGCCCCAGCACCAGCCGCCACCCAGTGGCCGGTGATCCGCGCAGCCACCACCAGTGCGAGCTGGGGCACCACCGAACACCTCGCCGGCATCACCCGCCCCGCCTCCGTCCCGGCCCGGGCTCTGCTCGGCGCCGCAGCAGCCCTCACCGCGATCACCGTCGTCGAGGCCGCCGGCGAGCGCCGCACCGCGATGTTCCGGGTGATCAATGTCGTCCACCGGGCCGCGTCAAGCTGCCGCCGCCCGGCCACCCCCGAACAGGCGGCGGCCGCCGTCCTCGCCGTCCGAGCGGCTGGATGGCACTCCCCAGCCCGAACTGCCTGCCTGGAGGAGTCCGCCGCCACCGCATTGTTGCTGGCCTCCCGCCGCCTCGCCGTTACCTGGTGTCACGGAATCGCCGCCGACCCCGTACGGCTGCACGCCTGGGTGCAGACTGAGGACGGCGCCCCGGTCGCCGAGCCACCGTCCACCGGGGCCTACACGCCCGTCCTCACCCTCGGAGCCCGCCATCACCGCCAGCCCTGAGCCGACCATCTGGGTCCGCGACGACACCTGCGGCCTCGGTCCCTACCGCGCCGACCTTGTGGAGACCTACTGGCGCTGGGAACAGGATCCCGCGCTGCTCGTCGGCTACGGACGCCAGCAGCCCGAGTCGCTGGAGGTCCGCACCGAGGGCATCGCCCGTCAGCTTCGCGGCGACAACATCCGTTTCACCGTCTACGACCTCACCGGCGAACAGCCGGTCCCGACCGGAGTCACCACCCTGCTGCCCGATCCGTCCGTCCGCACGGCCGAGTACGTCGTAATGCTCGCGCCCGAAGCCCGCGGTAAGGGCCTGGGCACCGCCGCCACCCGCCTCACCCTCGACTACGCCTTCCACATCACCAATCTGCGGATGGTCTGGCTCAAGGTGCTGGCCCCCAACAAAGCCGGCATCCGCGCCTACGAAAAGGCCGGATTCCACACCGTTGGCGCCCTGCGCGCGGCCGGGTACTGGCTCGGCGAGATCTGCGACGAACTGATCATGGACGCGCTCGCCAGCGAGTTCACCGGCCCCTCGGTGATCACGCGCCTGCTGCCGGAGTAATCACTCGGGGGGCGTGATCACGTTCCCCGGGCAGCGCCAGACCTACGCTGTTTCGCCCTCTGCGCGACGCGTGCCCGCTGGCGGGGCGTCTGCCGCCGGGCCGCGGCGGAGCGAGCCCCCGCGCGCCATGTGTACTTCTCCCCAAAGGATTTGACGGGCGGCATCCGGTTGCCGATAGTCGTCGGGGCGGCCGGCCGCCCGACGTGGCGGTCCGGGCCGGGGCGGCAAGTGCCACGAGGGGAGGGCGTCGTGAACGTCGGGGGTTGGATACCACTGCTCGTGCTGGTAGCCGCAGTGGCGGTCGGCTGGCAGCTCCACCGGTATCCGGGCGGCTGGAAGTACGCCTTCGGCAACGAGCACGATGCTGCGCGTCGCGATCTCCAGACCGCCCGAGGTGCCCTACGCGGTCTGGAACGGACCGCGCAGAAGGAACTGTCGGGCGCACGGGCCGCCGTCGAAGCCGCCACCGCCTCCCACCGGCGCCGGGTCCGCGACGCCGAACTGCACGTCGCCCACCTCCGGGAGCCCGGCCGCGGGGGGTACCGCGCCGAACTCGGCCCTCTCGCCCTCTACGAGTACGTCCTCGACGTGCAGACCGACGAGTGGCGCGCCGATCTTCCCCTGCACGAGATCGCCGTTCGCGCCGAGCACTCCCCGACGGCCGGCCACGTCTACCTGGTCGGTCCGGACGGACGTCAGCACCTGATGACCTACCCGGTCGCCGAGGTCGGCGAGGAGCAGGTCCGCACGTTCGTCGTCGACGTCCACAACGCCATCGCCGGCGCCAAGGCGTTCCAGCGGGAACGGCCTTCCCTACTCCGGCAGGCCGAGGCCGACCTCCGGCGTGTTCGGACCGACACCACCGAGCAGACGAAGGCCCGGCTCCACCTCGACGCGGTCACCGCTCGGCAGAGCGGCGACACCCGCATCCCGCAGGCACGGCAAGCCCTCGACGCCGCACACGACCGCTGGCACGCACTCACCGGTAGCCGTCCCAGCTGAACCGGCCGATCTTGTCGCCCGGCCCAGGCCATCGCGATGTCGACCGCGCCCTGTCGTCCGGGCTTGCCTCGGTGGCGCCGAGGCAAGCCTGACAGCGCGTACGGCAGTCAGGTCAGCCGCTGGGCGGTCGAGGCGGCAGGGTTGCCTCGGGTCTGCGCTCGTGGTGCCGAGGCTGGGCGGGGCGGCCGGGTGAGGTAGGTCTCGAAGCCGGAGACCCGGCCTGTGTGGGTGAAGCCGGCCTTCACAAGGACGCGGCCCGAGGCCGGGTTGTCCGGGTGGTGCTTGGCGTGGACGATGGGCAGCCCGAGCTGTCCGAAGGCCAGGGCGAGGAGTCGCCGCAACCCCTCGGTGGCGTAACCGCGTCCCCATGCGTCCGGCCGCAGGATATAGCTGACCGTGGCCGGTGGGCGCTCCAGGTGGAGCTTGACCACCCCCAGCAGGTCGCCGGCCGCAGTGAGACCGAGCATGTAGAGCGTTCGCGGGCTCTGGTCTGCGGACGCCGCGGCATTGCCTGCGTGGAACCGGGCCTCGGGGGCGTCCATCGGGGCTCGACCGAGGTACTTGGTCGACTCCGGGCTGTAGATGAGCTGAAGGGCCTGGGCGTCGATCGGGGTCAGCTCCCGTAGTTCGATCACCCGCCGACCTCCCCGACGAGGTCGGCCAGTTCACCGGCGGTGGGGCGGTCGGCGTCCTCCGCGAGGAGGACCCGGCGCAGGACGGTCTGGAACTCGGGCCAGGGCGTCTTGGCCGCGACGGGTACGACTCGGGCGGCGATGGCCTCGCGGATCGGCGCCACGCCGTCCGTACGGTCGATGCCGGCGGCCTCGTAGTCGAGGGGCCAGTCACCGGTGGTGCAGGTCCACAGGGTGCCCGCGAGGGCGTAGACATCGGCGGTCTGCGTCGTCTGCACCGGCTGGGGGCCGGTGGAGATCCGGGCGGCCAGTTCGGGGGCGGTGAGGTGGATCATCGTTCCGTCGAACGTGACCCACGGCGTGCTGCCGAGCCGGCGGGACCACGCGAAGTCGAGGAGCCGGACGCCGTCCTCGGTGTGGACACCGTGTTGGGGCTGGAGGTCGCCGTGAATCCACCCGTCGTCGTGGAGGTCGGCCACCGCGCGGCACAGGTCGACCGCTGCGGCCCGCGGCCGGGTTCGGTCCAGCGCGCCCCTGCGGAGCGGCTGGAACACCTTCCAGGTGGACGGACCGGCCAGCCACGGGGTGACGCACCAGACGCCGTTCACGCAGCGGCCGGCGGTCACGGTGTAGCCCGGGAGCTGGTCCAGCACGGCGGCTTCCCGGGCGGTGACCTCGGCGGCCTCCCCGGTGCCCAGCTTGATGCTGACGGTGGGCGCGTACTGGTGGGTGCCGGGCGCGACCGCGTAGACGGTCCACCCCGTCATTGCGCGATCCGTGGACGGGGCGAGGAAGGGACAGTGCTCGTTCAGCCCGGCGAGGTAGCCGCCCACGTCGACGCCGGTCGGGTTATCCGACCGGCCCTCGGTGAGACGGAGCGCCCCGGCGGTCGGCCGAGACGCTCCGTCAGATGGGACGGTGATCACCGGGTGGACTTCTCCGGCACCATGTCGTCGCCGTCACCGGGGCCGGGCCTGGGACCACAGTCCCATTCGGCGACGACGATGCCGCTCTCCCGGTACCTCGCGAGGGCCTCGGCGTTCACGGTGCCGTCGATGTCGGTGAACCAGATCTCCGGGAGCGGCCCGTACGCCGCCTCGTACGCGGCCACCCAGGTGATGGGTCCGTGGCCCGCCATTTCGACGTGGGCCAACTCCCTGCCGGCGTGCTGCAGGCCGAAGGCGCGGTGGGCCGCGGGGTCCGCGGCGAGGGTGTGCCACGCGGTGTCGATCGCGGTGGAGAACATCTCGGGCGCGGCCTGACCGGCGTCGAACCGGCGCGCGGCGATGGTGAAGAATTTGCCCAGCTCGTCCAGTTCGACGTCGGGCTTGGTGGCGGTGCTCATCGGCTCCTCCAAACAGGGTTGGCGATGCTCGGCCGGGCGGCTGGGCAGTGGTGCCAGGTGGTGCCGGCCCGGCCCGGGAACGTGGCGGGGTGGCGAGTGAGACCGTAGGAGTTGCGATCAGTCTCTCTCCAGTGAGTTCTACCGAGTTGCACACCGATCACCCGAGCGTGTCGAGGGCTCTCGTGATCAGGTCCCGAGCGGCGGCACCGTACACGGCGGACTCGGCCAGATCGCGGAACCGGCCGGCGTACAACGAGACCTCGGACGGCTGTGTGATGGTGAGGTAGCCGGAAACCAACTCGACGTTGACCTGGGTGTTGTCGAAGATCCAGAAACCCTCTACCTGCATCGATACACGGTTCCGCCGGTGCGGGACGATCCCCAGGCTCAGGCTGGCCAGGGATGAAACGACGACCAGGTGGTTGAGCTGATCCGCGGCCACCTGAGGGCCGGCCAGCCCGGAGAGCAGGACCGCTTCCTCGATCAGGAACGCGAAGGTTCGTCCGGGATCGTGGAGGAGCTGCTGCCGCTCCATCCGGACCTGTACGGCAGCGTCCACGTCGTCCACTGCCACGCGGCGCTTCTGGGTGGCGCGGAGCATCGCTGTCGTGTAGGCCCTAGTCTGCAACAGGCCGGGAACGATGCCCGGTTGGTAGCAGCGAAAGCGAGCCGTTCGTTCGAACAGCGGCAGGACGGCCTCCTGCGCGTGCTTGAGACCGGTGCGCTCCATGCGCTTCCACTCCACGAACATGCCTTCGACGGACCTGAGACTCGCCGCCAGGTCGTCGGCCTGCCCCTCCGCGTCGCAGGCGCGGCACCATGCGCGGACGTCCGGCTCTGACGGTGCGGTGACCGCGTTCTCGATCCGGGAGACCTTCGACTTGTGCCAGCCGCAGAGCGCCGCGAGGGCATGCCCGGTCAGCCCGGCTTGCCGGCGGAGTTCGCGCAGCCGATCAGCCAACACCTTCCGGGCCTGCTGGATGCTCGATGAGCGAGATGTACGCATGCCACTCTGCTACTTGGGCTCGTACTCCTGATGCGGAGTGCCGAGTTCCCAGAGTGGGTCGAAGGCCGTGTGGAGGAATCCGACCGTCTCCGGCTCCGCGGTCGCATCAAACGCTTCCCGGTGGTCGATCTCGCCATCGCCGGTGAAGTGGTTGAGAACGGCGAACGCGCCGTCGAACAGCCAGAAGTCGTTCGCGGGGAGCGGAGTGCTCCTGATCCGGGCACGCCGAAGCCAGCGGACCTGTTCGCCAGCGGCCAGATTCAGATATGTGACGTGGTGTTCGTACTTGATGTAGTCGGTGACCGGTTCGGAGACGATGCGGAGCCGCCGCACGACGACGCCGCGCGACACGGCGTCCCGAACGGCGTCGGCCCAGCCCTGGAACCAGTCCGGCCGGTCCTCGGGGGCGTAGCGGTGCCCCTGCTGCCATCGGACGAACTCCGGGTCACTCGCGCCGTAGGCGTCGCGCAACTCCAGGTGGACGGCCGATCGAACTGCCTTGGCCAGCCCTTCACGGGTGGGCGATGTCACGTCACTCCTTCGCGTCCTTGCCCAGGGCAAGGACGAACTTGATCATGACCTCGGGGAGCCTGATCACGGTCTCGTGCGGGGGGACCTCAGTGGAGTGGCCGGGAATCGAGCCGACCTCCTCGCAGCGCCTCAGATCCTCTTCGCTGGCCTTGTACGACTGAATGAGCAGGTCCCCGTTCTCGGGGTCTCGCCAGATGGTCGGCGAGTCTTCGGTCGGGGTGTTCGGGATGATCCCCAGAAACTGTAGAGGCTGCACGATGCTCCCTGTGAACGCGGTGCCGCGCAGGTGCGGACCGGTGGGCTCCATCGTGGCGTGTGTACGACCGACCTGTCAGGGTTTTGCCTTTTGACGAATCATCAGCTCCAAGGTGGGTGTGAGAGGTTCCGGCCCGGCCAGGTCCCGGGCGGTGGGTGGGATCCTGTCAAGCACGCGACCGGGCCGGGCTCCTGGGGAGCCCGGCCCGGGGTCGGTGGTGCGGGGTGGGACCGGTGTATCAGTCGGTCACGGCGACGAGGCGCAGCTCCGAGGTGTAGCGCCGGCCCTGGTCGTCGGTGAGCCAGGCCTGTTCGGGGGTGGGGAACATCTCGGTGACGGTCAGTCGGGCGTCCGGGTCCTTGCGGGCCAGTCGGCGGGCGGCCTTGGCGAGGATGTTGACGTAGACCGGGCTGTCGAAGTCGACGAAGAACGGCCGCGGTTCGGTGGGCGAGACCACGAAGACGAAGCGGGGCAGCTCGTGGGCGTCCCGCCAGTGCCGGGCCCGGACGAACCGGCGGGGCTCGGTCTTCTCGTCCGCGAAGTCCAGCGTCGAGCCGACGAACCGCCAGGTCTCCCGGGCCACCACCATGCGGTCGATGGTGATCCGGGGGGAGTGGTCGGCCTCCGGCAGGAGCCGGAAGCGGTCCATCACCAGGGTGGTCAGCACGTGCGAGAACACCTCGATCGCCGGGAACACGGCGCCGTCGGGCAGCACCACGACCAGCCGGCCGTCCCGCTGCTCCACCACGGTGTCGGCGCTCGGCGTCGTCCGGTCGCGGTGCGGGTCGGCGGTGTTGTCGAGCAGGGCGACCTGGTAGTCCTGCGGGCGGACCAGCGCGTGCCGGATCCGGGCGGAGAGCCGGGCCTTGTGCTCCTTCGGCAGCAGCGGCATCAGCCGCGGCGCCGGGTGGTCGCGGTCGGTCCGGTCGAACAGCTCCCCGGGCTCGGGGTGCTGGTTGACGAACAGCTCGTTGCCGAGCGTGTTCGAGGCCAGGTGCAGCTCGCCCAGCGCGAGTTCGAACTCGCCGCGGTCGATCGCCGCGGTGTCCTCCGCCGCGATCATCATGTCCGGGCTGATGTACCGCGCCGCCGTCCAGCCCGCGGCGGCGGCCGGGCCGAAGGCCTCCGCGACCCGGTCGGCGAGGTCCGCGGCCGCGACGTTGACCCGGCGCACCCCGTCCGAGGAGGGCAGGATCCGCTGCCAGTGGCGCTCGAACTCGGCCTGGAGCTCGGCGGCGTCGGCGCCCGCGGCACCGTGCAGGACGGGCATGCAGGCGAACCAGAAGGTGGCGAGGTCCACCGGGCGGCCGGGGTCGGTCTCGGCGCGCAGCTTCTCGTACACCTCGGCGACGCGGCCGGCCACCCGGGCGGCCAGGGCGGAGGCGAGCCAGGCGGCGCCGTCCATCAGCAGGTCGAGCGGGGCGAGCGCTGCCAGGACGTCGCTGCCGAGCGTCACCCGGGCCGCGCGGCGGCAGTCCTGGTAGACCACGGCGCGGCCGGGCGCGGTGGTGCCGCTCTTCTCGCGCTTGGCGGCCGCGTCGGTCACCCGTTGGAAGGTCTGCTCGACCTCGGTGAGGGCGGCCACCAGGCGCTCGGGGTCCTCGGCCGCGGCCCGGACGGCGTCGCGGGCGCGCTCCAGCTCGTCGAGCCGGGCGAGGGCGGCGGCGCGCACGGTGGGCTCACCGATCCGCTCCAGGGCGGTGCGGAGCCGGCGGTCGGGGCGGATGTCGGCGGGGACGTCGAGTTGCCAGGTGATCCAGCGCAGCCGGACGAGTTCGTCGAGCAGCGCGGGCACGTCGGTGTCCGGGCCGATCTCCTGCTGGACGGCGTGCGCCGAGCGGGTGCCGTCGCAGAGCCGCAGCACCCGCAGGGTGTGCGCCGGTACCGGGCGCGCCGGGCGGCCGGGGAGGCGTACGGCGTCCTCCTCCAGCCGGACGAACGGCACCCGGCGGGGGGCCGTCCAGGCGCGCACCGCCGGATCGGCGCCGATCTCGCGGGCCAGCGCGTCCATCGACCAGCTGGACCAGAAGACCTCCGAGGAGGAGGTCAGCCCGGTGCCCGGGTCCACGGTGATGCCGGGCCGGGTGGTGTCGAAGGTGCCCCAGCCGACCGGGCCGAAGAAGCCGATGGTGTCGTTCTTGACGCAGAACCGCTGCCAGTAGTGGGCGACGAACTCCTCGCGCTGGCGCTGCTTGAAGGTCCGGCCCTCGGTCGCGGGCGACCAGTTGAGGAACGGTCGGATCGCCGAGTCGAGCACACTGCGGTTCTGCCAGGCGACGGCGGCCCGGAACGACCCGGAGGCGGCGATCTCCTGCGCGTTCCCGGCCGCCCGCACGGCGGCCTGCGCGAACTCCTCCTCGAAGGCCTGCCAGGCGGCTCCGGAGAGCTTGTCCCGGGCTCCGAACTTGTCCGCGGCCGCGCCCAGGCCCTCCGGCGCCAGCCGGAGCACCCCATCGGCCGGGAACCCCGGGCCGCGCACCGCGACCTGGTCCCACAGCCGCCACCGGCCGCTCAGGGAGACGGATTCCTCGTGCATTCCGGTGCCCCCTAGGCCGACGCGGAGGCGAGGGACAGGTCGTCGACGACGACCTCCGCGAGCTCCGCGGGGGACGGGTAGGTGAAGACCAGGGCGACGGCGATCTCGGCGCCGAGCAGCTCCTGGAGCCGGTCGACGATCTGGAAGGCGGCGAGCGAGTCGCCGCCGGCCTCGAAGAAGTCGCTGTCGGTGTCGAGGCCGTCGTCGCCGAGCGTCTCGCGGTAGAACCCGGTGATCCGCGCGGTGAGTTCGGCGGTGTCGATGGTGGTCATGGTCGGTCCTTCCGAAGGGGTGGGTAGAGGGGAGAGGAGGGGCGCTCAGCGCTTCGCGGCGGCGGCCAGGACCGCGGCGGAGTTGCCGCCGGAGACGACGACCGCGCTCCGGCCCGCAGCGCCGGACCGCAGCGCCCCGGCGAGGGCCGCGGCGCCGCTGGGTTCGGCCGCGATGCCGGCGCGGTGCAGCAGGTCCATCGCGCGCAGGACCGCCGCGTCGTCGACGCCGATCAGCTCGTCGACCCGGTGCCGGACGATCGGGAGGGTCAGCTCACCGGGCCGCTGGCCGCGCAGTCCGTCCGCGACCGTGTCGCTGGGCGGGAGTTCGACCGGCCGGCCGGCGGCGATCGAGTGGGCGTAGCGCCGGGCCTGTTCGGGTTCCACGCCGATGACGCGGACCGGCCTGGGCAGGTGCGCGGCCGCGAGGCAGACGCCGGCCAGCAGGCCGCCGCCGCCGACCGGGACGAAGATCGTGTCGAGTTCGGGGGCGTCCCGGAACACCTCCAGGCCGACGGTGCCCTGTCCGGCGATCACCAGCGCGTGGTCGGAGGAGGGCACCAGTGCCGCTCCGGTGCGGGTGGCGAACTCCTTGGCGTACCGGTCGCGTTCGGCGACCCCGCCGGGCACCCGCAGGACCCGGCCGCCGAGCGCCCGGATCGCCAGCTCCTTGGCCTCGGCGGCGCCGGCCGCCATCACCACGGTGACCCGGACGCCGAGGGTGCGGCCGAGGGTGGCGACCGCGATGCCGTGGTTGCCGGAGGAGCCGGCGACGACCTCGTCGGCGCCGAGGGCGAGCATCGCGTTGGCCGCGCCGCGCAGCTTGAACGACCCGCTGTGCTGGAGGTGTTCGGCCTTGACGAGCAGGCCGGGCAGACCGGGCACACCGGGACGACCGGGCAGCCCGGGCAGGGTGTCGCAGCGCAGCAGCGGGGTGTGCCGCACGTGCGGGGCGATCCGCTCGGCGGCGGCCAGCACGTCGGCCGGCCCGACGGGCGTGTCCGTGGCGGTCGCGAGGCGGGTGTCGGCGGCGCTCACGCGACGGCCTCCGGCACGGGCGCGCGCAGGGCCCGCCGGTCGGCCTTGCCGCTGTGCGTCACGGGCAGCCGCTCCAGCCGGGTGAACCGCCTGGGCATCATGTGCGGCGGCAGGGTCCGCGCGAGGTGGGCCCGCAGCCGGGCGTCGGTGGTGCCGTCGAGCGGGCCGGTGACGTGGGCGTCGAGCCAGGTCCGGCCCCGGTCGTCGGTCTCGGCGGTCACCACGGCGCCGGTGACGTCGGGGTGGGTGAGCAGGGCGCCCTCGATCTCGGCCGGGTCCACCCGGTGGCCGCGGATCTTGATCTGGCGGTCCGCCCGGCCGAGGTAGTCGAGGGTCCCGTCGGTGCTGCGCCGGGCGAGGTCGCCGGTCCGGTAGAGCCGGGTGCCGGGCGGGCCGTACGGGTCGGGCGGGAAGCGGTCGGCCGTCAGGCCGGGCAGCCCGCCGTAGCCGCGGGCCACTCCGGCGCCGCCGATGTGCACCTCGCCGACCTGCCCGGCAGGGACGTCACGCCCCTGCGGGTCGAGCAGCCGCACGACGGTGCCCGCGATCGGGGTGCCGACGGTGTCGGTGGCGGTGTCCGGCTCGGCCGGCACCTCGTACCGGGTGGAGGTCATGGTGCACTCGGTGGGCCCGTACTGGTTGACCAGGCGGCCGCCGACCAGGGCGCGGCCGCCGGAGGCGAGGAAGGGGCGCAGCGACTCGCCGCTGGAGCAGAGCAGGCGCAGGGTGCGCAGCCGTTCGGCCGCGCGGGGGTGCTGGGCGAGGAAGGTGAGGAAGGAGGGGGTGGTGCTGAGGACGGTGTCGACGCCGTACTCGGCGACGGTGTCGGCGAAGGCGTCGGCGCGCAGCAGGCGCGAGCGTTCGACCAGGACGACGCAGCCGCCGGCGGCGAGCGGTGCGAAGGTGTCCCGGATGGACGCGTCGTAGCCGGGCGGGGCGAGTTGGAGGGTCACGGTGCCGGGACCGAGGTCGTTGTCGCGGGCGACGGCGCGCAGGTAGGTGTCCAGGCCGCGGTGTTCGATCAGGACGGGGTTGGGCGTGCCGGTCGAGCCGGAGGTGTGGCTGACGTAGGCGAGCGAGCGCGGGTGCGGGGCGGGGTACGCGGGGGCCGGCGGTGCCTCGGCGGGCAGCCGGTCGAGCAGGAGGGCGGGCGCGTCGACGAGCGGGCCGAGGCGGTCGGCCAGGGCCGCGGTGGTGAGCAGGTGCGCCGCGCCGCCGCCGGCGGCCAGGACGGAGAGCCGTCCGTCGGGCAGTTCGGTGTCCAGGGCGAGGAACGCCCCGCCGGTCCGGACGACCGCGGCGGTCGCGACCACGGCGTCGGTGCCGGGGGGCAGTGCCAGGGCGCAGACCCGTTCCGGTCCGAGGCCGTGGGCGGCGAGGTGGGCGGCGAGCCGGTCGATCCGGGCGGCGAGTTCGCCGTAGCCGACCGGGCCGTCGGCGGTCAGCAGGGCGGGGGCGTGCGGTGCGCGGTCGGCGTGGGCGCGGATGGCGTCGACGAAGGTGGCCCCGGCGGGGGTGCTCATGCCGGCTCCTCCGTCCCGGTCGTCCGGTCGACGGCGACGAGGCGCAGTTCGGAGGTGTAGCGCCGGCCCTGGTCGTCGGTGAGCCAGGCCTGTTCGGGCGTGGGGAGCATCTCGCTGACGGTCAGTCGGGCGTCCGGGTCCTTGCGGGCCAGCCGGCGGGCGGCCTTGGCGAGGATGGTGACGTACACGGGGCTGTCGAAGTCGACGAAGAACGGCCGCGGTTCGGTGGGGGAGACGACGAAGACGAAGCGGGGCAGCTCGTGGGCGTCCCGCCACTGCCGGGCCCGGACGAACCGCCGGGCCTCGGTCTTCTCGTCGGCGAAGTCGAGGGCGGCGCCGGCGAACCGCCAGGTCTCCCGGGCCACCACGGTGGAGTCGATGGTGATCCGCGGCGAGTGGTCGCCGTCCGAGCGCAGGGTGAAGCGGTCCATCACGCGGTTGGTGAGCGCGTGGCAGAAGACGTCGAGCAGTTCGAAGGCCGAGCCGTCGGGCAGCACCGCCGCCAGTCGGCCGTCGCGCTCCTCGACCAGGACGTCGCCGGAGCGGACGGTGCGCGGGCGGTGCGGGTCGGCGGTGTGGTCGGTGAGGGCGACGTAGTGGTCCTGCGGTCGGGAGAGCGCCTGCCGGCTGCGGGCGGACCACTTGAGCGGTAGCTCCTTGGGCAGCATGGGGAGCAGGCGCGGGCCGGGGAAGTCGCGGGTGGTCTCGTCGATCAGCTGCTCGCGGTCGGGGTGCTGGTGGACGAAGAGGGACTGGCCGAGGGTGTTCATCGCGATGTGCAGCTCGCCGATGACGAGCTCGAACTCGCCGCGTTCGACGGCGCCCAGGTCCTCGGCGATGATCATCAGGTCGGGGCTGATGTACCGGCTGAGCGACCAGCCCCGGCCCTCGTCCGGGAACGCCTCGTGGACCTGCTCGGCGATGTCGGCCGAAGCGAGGGTGACCCGCCGGGCGCCGGCCGGCGCGTCGATGATCCGCCGCCAGCGCTCGCGCAGGTCGGCCTGGATCCGGTCGGCGTCGGCGATCGACTCCGGGTGCGGGGCGGGCAGGCAGGCGAACCAGAGCGAGCCGAGGTCGACCGGGCCGCCGCCGGCGCGCTCGCGCAGGGCGAGGTAGGCCGCGTGGATGCGCGCGCCGACGGACTCCGCGTACCGGTTGGTCAGCCAGCGCGCGGCGGTCATGCACAGCTCCAGCGGCGCGAGCTGCTCCAGGACGGCGGTGCCCACGGTCGCGGTGGCGGACCGGCGGGTGTCGGAGTAGACCAGGGCGCGGTTGGGCGCCGTCCGGGCACCCTTCTCGCGGACCGCCGCGACCTCGGTGATCCCGGCGAAGTCGGCCTCCAGCGCGGCGAGGGCGGCGGTCAGCTCCTCGGGGTCGGTGCCGGCCCGCTGCACCCGGTCGCGGCCCTGTTCGAGCACGGCCAGCCGGGCCAGCGCGGGTTCGCGCACGTCGGCGTCGCCGATGCGCTCCAGCATCGCCCGCAGTTCCTGCTCGGGGTAGGTGCCGGCGGGTACGTCGAGCCTCCACAGCACCAGCCGGCGGGCGACCAGCCACTCCAGGGCGGCGGTGACCTCCGCGGCGGGCAGCGGCCGGCCCAGCTCCCGGGCGGCCAGTTCGGTGATCTCGGCCGGGGTCCGGCGGCCGTCACAGAGCCGGAACACGGTGAGCGCGGGCTCGGCGGCCGGCTGCGGCGGGCGGCCGGGCAGGTGCACCGTGCCCTCGGCGGCCCGGACGAACGGCACCGGGCGCGGCGGCGTCCAGGCGCGGACCCGGGGGTCGCGGTCGATCGCCTTCGCCAGCGCGTCCATGGACCAACTGGAGAAGTACACCCGGGAGTCGGCGACCAGGCCGGTGCCGGGGTGGACGTCGACGCCGCGTCGGGCGGTGTCGAAGGTGCCCCAGCCGACCGGGCCGAAGAAGCCGATGGTGTCGTTCTTGACGCAGAACCGCTGCCAGTAGTGGGCGACGAGCTCCTCGCGCTGGCGCGGCATGCTGGTGCGGCCTTCGGCGGACGGCGTCCAGTCGAGGAACGACTTGATGCCGGTGCCGAGCACCGCGCGGTTCTGCCAGGCCACCGCGGCCCGGAACGGCGCCGAGGCGGCGATCTCCTGGAGGTCCCGCGCGGTCTGCACGGCGGCGGCGGTGAAGGTCTCCTCGAAGGCCTCCCAGTCCGCCGCGGCCGGGGTCTCCCCGGGGGTGAACTTGTCGGCGGCCGCGGCCAGGCCCTCCGGCGCCAGCCGGAGCACCCCGGCGGCGGGGAAGCCCGGCCCGCGGAGCGCGAAGTGCGGCCACAGGCGCCACCCACCGCCGGGCATTCGTATGGTGTCGGACATTGCTGAGGTACCTCCCTGGGAAACGTGCGCCGGGTCGTCCGCCGGTGGCCGGCCGACCGTCTGGCCTGTTCGACCGTCAGGCCTGTTCGACCGTCAGGCCTGTTCGACCGTCAGGCCTGCTCGGCCGGGATGCCGCCGAGGCACCACTCCAGGACCGCGCGGGCACTGTGGTACTTGTTCTCGGCCTGCTGGAACGCGATGCTCGCGGGGCCGTCCAGCACGTCGGCGGTCACCTCGTCGCCGCGGTGCGCCGGCAGGTCGTGCATGAAGACGGCGCCGGGGCAGGCCGCGAGCACGGAGGCGTCCACCCGGAACGGCTCGAAGGAGCGCCGCCAGTCGGGGTCGGCCTTGGCCGTGCCGGTGGTCTGCCAGCGCGTGGTGTAGACGACGTCGGCCTCCGGCAGGTCGGCCATGTCGTGCCGCTCCTCGACCAGGGCGCCGGACTCCTTGGCGAGGGTGCGGGCGCGGTCGAGGTAGACCGGGTCGAGCCCGTAGCCGGCCGGGGTCCGCAGGTGCAGCTCGGTGCCGGGGAAGCGGGCCAGTGCGAGGGCCAGCGCCGAGGCGGTGTTGTTGCCCTCGCCGGCGTACAGCACGCTCAGCCCCTCGATCCGCCCGAAGCGGCCGAGCATGGTGGTGAGGTCGGTGAGCGCCTGGGTGGGGTGCTCGGCGGCGCTCATCGCGTTGACGACGGCCATCCGCTGCTGGGCGGCGTAGGCGCGGAGCTCCTCGGTGCTGCCGGCGGTGCGGGCCACCAGCACGTCGAGCATCCTGGAGAGGACGTCGCCGGTGTCCTCGGCGCTCTCGCCGGTGTTCTCCTGGAGGTCGCCGGGGCCGTAGGTGATCAGCTTCGCGCCGAGCCGGAGCGCGCCCGCGGAGAACGCCGTCCTGGTGCGGGTGGACGTCTTGCGGAACAGCACGCCGACGACGGCGTCGGCGAGCGGCCGGGCGCTCTCGCACTCCCCGGCGGCGTACTGGGCGCCGCGGTGCGCGATCCAGCGCAGCTCGCGGTCGGTGAGGTCGTCGACGGAGACCAGGTGGCGGCGGGGCGGTCGGGGCATCGGGGGTTCCTCCTCGGGCGGCGGGTGACAGGCGGCGAGTGGCGGGTGACGGGCCGTCAGCCCGCGCGCAGGGCGTCGTGCAGGATGCCGAGGCCCTCGTCGAGCAGCTCGGGCCCGATGGTCAGCGGGGGCATCACCTTGAGGACCTCGTCGTACCGGCCGCAGCGCTCGACGATCAGGCCGTGGTCGAAGGCGTACCGCTGGACGCGCTCGGCCCGGTCGGGGCCGCCGGTCCGGGCGGTGTCGATGCCCAGCACCATGCCCCGGCCGCGCAGCACGAGCTCCGGGTCGAGCGCGGCGAGGTCCGCCCGGAACCGGTCGAGCCGGGCCGAGTTCTGCCGCAGGCCGGTCAGGAAGGCGTCCTGCTGCCAGAGTTCGCACGCGGCGGTGGCCGCGACGAAGGCCAGCTGGTTGCCGCGGAACGTCCCGGTGTGCTCGCCGGGCTGCCACAGGTCGAGCTCGCGGCGGAACAGCGTGAGCGAGAGCGGCAGGCCGTAGCCGCTGAGCGACTTGGAGACGGTGACGATGTCCGGCACGATCCCGGCGTCCTCGAAGCCGAAGAAGGTGCCGGTGCGGCCGCAGCCGGACTGGATCTCGTCGAGGACCAGCAGCACGCCGTACCGCTCGGTGACCGCGCGCAGGCGGCGCAGCCACTCCCGGCCGGCCGGGTAGACGCCGCCCTCCATCTGCACCGGCTCGACGACGACCGCCGCCGGCGGCTCGGTGCCGGAGGACGGGTCGGCCCAGAGCCGCTCGATCAGGTCGATCGAGTCGAACGGGCCGAGCGGGCCGTCCTCGAAGGGCACGAAGGTCACGTCGCCGCCGGCGACCCCGCCGGCCCGGCGGGCGCGGCGGCTGCCGGTGATCTCCAGCGAGCCGCGCGACATGCCGTGGTAGCCGCCGGTGAAGGCGGTCAGCCCGGTGCGGCCGGTGGCCCGGCGGGCCAGCTTGAGGGCGGCCTCCACCGCGTCGGTGCCGGTCGGGCCGGTGAACTGCACCTTGAAGTCGAGTCCGCGCGGCTGCAGGACGACCTCGTTGAACCGGGTGAGGAACTCGCGCTTGGCGACGGTGTGCATGTCCAGGCCGTGCATCACGCCGTCGGCGGCGAGGTAGTCCAGCACGCGCTGCTTGACCGCGTCGTTGTTGTGCCCGTAGTTGAGGCTGCCGGCGCCGCAGAAGAAGTCGATGAAGGCCCGGCCGTCGTCGGTGTGCAGCAGCGCGCCCTTGGCACGCTCGAACACCACGGGGAAGGTGCGGCAGTACATCCGCACCTCGGATTCGAGCTTCTCGAAGACGGAGGTGTCGGTGGTGGTGGCGGTGGTCATGGCGCTTCCTTGGGGCGAGGAGGGCGAGGAGGGCGAGGAGGGCGGGTTCGGGCCGGTCAGCGGCCGGCGGTCGCGCGGTCGCCGCGCGGGCGGGCGGTCAGCCGGGGCAGCGGGCCGGCCGCGGCCAGCCGCGGGTAGGCGTCCAGGGCCGCGGCGAGGGCGGCGACGGTGGGGTGGTCGAAGAGTGCCCGCACCGGCACGTCCACGCCGAGGGCGGCCCGCAGGCGGACGGACACCCGGGTGGCGAGCAGCGAGTGCCCGCCGAGCCGGAAGAAGTCGTCGTGGGCGCCGATCCCGGTGGCGCCGAGGACCTCCTCCCAGACCGCGGCCACGGCCCGCTCCTGCGGGGTGCGCGGGGCGGCGGTGGCCGGGGCGGCCGTGCGGGGCTCCGGCACCGGCAGCGCGTGCCGGTCGACCTTGCCGCTGACCGCGGTCGGGATCGCGTCCAGCAGGACGAACGCGGCCGGGACGAGGTGCTGGGGCAGCGAGTCGAGCAGCGCGGCGCGCAGGCCCTCGGGCGTGGGCGGCCGGTCGGCGTCCTCCGCGACCAGGTACCCGGTGAGCTGCCGGCCGCCCACGCCGTCCGGGGTGGGGTGGACGACCGCGGCGCGCACGCCGTCCAGGGCGAGCAGCGCGGCCTCGATCTCGCCCGGTTCGATCCGGTGGCCGCGGATCTTCACCTGGTGGTCGCTGCGGCCGAGGATCTCCAGCGAGCCGTCCGGGCGGAGCCGGCCGAGGTCGCCGGTGGTGTAGAGCCGGCCGCCGGGCGTGGTGGCGTGCGGGTCGGGGAGGAAGGCGCCGGCGCTCTGGCCGGGCCGCCCCCGGTAGCCCCAGGCGAGGCCGTCGCCACCGATGCAGACCTGCCCGGTGCCGCCCTCGGCCACCGGCTCCAGCCGGTCGTCGAGCACCCGGACGCTGGTGTTGTCCACCGCGGCCCAGGTCAGCACGTGTCCGTCGGCACCGTGGCGGGCCACGCTCGTCCAGATGGTGGCCTCGGTCGGACCGTAGAGGTCCCACACCGGGGCGCCGCCGGCGGCGAGGGTCGCGGCCAGTTCGGTGTGCAGCTTCTCGCCGCCGGAGAGCACGGTGAGGTCGGGGCCGGGCGTCCAGCCGGTGTCGGTCAGCATCCGCAGCATCGAGGGGGTGGCCTGGATCACCTGCGGGCGGGCCTCGCCGATCAGGCGGATCAGGCGCTCCGGGTCGCGGGCCTGTTCGGTGTCGGCCAGCACCAGGCGGGCGCCGGTCAGCAACGGCAGGCACAGCTCCAGCATCGAGGGGTCGAAGGAGGCGGTGGTCAGCCCGAGGACGGTGGCGCCGGGCGGCAGCTCCAACCGGGCGGCCATCGAGTGGAGGAAGTTGGTCAGCGCCCGGTGCGGGATCTGGACGCCCTTGGGCATGCCGGTCGAGCCGGAGGTGTGGAAGACGTAGGCGAGGTCGTCCTGGCCGGTGGTCCGGGCGGGCCGGGTCGGCGGGTCGGCCGGGGCGCCGGCCGGTTCGCCGCCGTCGAGCAGCAGGGTCGTCGCCGCGGTGCCCGCCACCCGTGCGGCCAGCGGCCCGGAGGTGACCACCACGGCGGCCCCGGTGTCCTCGACCAGGTAGCCGATCCGCTTCACCGGGTGCATCGGGTCGAGCGGGACGTAGCCGCCGCCCGCCTTGAGGACGGCGAGCAGGGCGGTGAGCAGGCCGGTGCCGCGCTCCAGCAGGACGCCGACCCGCACGCCCCGGTCGACGCCGAGACCGCGCAGCCGCTGCGCCAGCCGGTCGGCCCGGGCGTCGAGTTCGGCGTAGCTCAGCTCGCCGTCCGAGGACCGGACGGCGGGGGCGTCCGGGGTGCGGCGCGCCTGCTGCTCGAAGAGGTCGGTGACGGTGGGGGAGGGCACCGCGCGGGCGGCGCCGAGGCCCAGCGCGAGCCGGCGGCGGCGCTCACCGGAGGGCAGCGGTGCGATCTGCGCGGTGGCGAGCGCCAGCGGCTCGTCCGGGGCGGCCAGCACGGTGCGCAGCAGCCGGACGTAGTCCTCGGTGAGGCGGGCCGCCGTCTCGGGGGCGAACAGCGCGGTGGCGTACTGCAGGCGCAGGCCCAGGCTGCCGTCGGGGCGTCCGAGCAGGTCCAGCGCCAGGTCGAACGGCGTCCCCGCGACGGGGGTGGGCACCAGCTCGACGTCCAGACCGGCCAGGGCGGGCGGTTCGGCCTGCGCGTCGAGGGTCAGGAAGGAGACCTGGAAGAGCGGGTTGCGGCTGAGGTCGCGCTCCGGGGCCAGCTCGGTGACGACGCGTTCGAACGGCGTCTCGGCGTGCGAGAGGTCGGCGAGGGAGCTGCTCCGGACCCGGTCGACCAGCTCGCCGAAGCTCGGCCGGCCCGACAGGTCGGCGCGCAGCACCACGGTGTTGACGAAGGGGCCGATGAGCTCCCGGGTGGCGGCCTGGCCCCGGCCGGCGACCGGCGTGCCGACGGCGAAGTCGCGCTGCCCGCTGTACCGGCCCAGTTGGGCCTGGAAGGCCGCCAGCAGCACCATGAAGCGGGTGGCGCGCCGGGACCGGGCCAGCCGGTCGGCCTGCGCCACCAGGTCGGCCGGGAGGGTGAACCGGGCCACCGCGGCGGCGCCGTCCCACTCGGCGGGCCGGGCGCGGTCGGTGGGCAGCTCCAGGGGCGGCAGGCCGGCCAGCCGGGAGCCCCAGTAGCCGAGCTGGCGGGCGAGCCGGTGGCCGGTGGTCCGCTCCTGCTGGCGGGCCGCGAAGTCGGCGTACTGCGACGGGAGGTCCGGCAGGCCGGCGGGGCCGCCGGTGCTCGCCGCGCGGTAGGCCGCCGCCAGGTCGCGGGTGAAGACGTTCCAGGAGGAGAAGTCGAAGGCGATGTGGTGCACCACGACGACCAGCAGGTGGTCGTCGGCCGCCAGCCGGGCCAGGGTGGCGCGCAGCGGCGGCGCGGTCGACAGCTCGATCGGCCGGCCCAGCACCCGGTCGAGGACCGCGGCGATGCCGGCCTCGCCGGGGGCGGGCGCCTCGACGGTGTCCAGCGGGACCTCGACGGAGGGCGCCACCCGGGCCACCGGTTCGCCGTCGGCGGCCGTGTACCGGGTGCGCAGCACCTCGTGCCGCTCGACCACGGCGGTCAGCGCGGCGGCGAGGGCGGCGGCGTCGAGGCCGCCGCGCAGGCGCAGGGCCAGCGGCAGCAGATGATCCGCCGTACCGGGCCGCAGCTGGTCGAGGAACCACAGCCGCTGCTGCGAGAAGGATGTCGTCCGGACGTCACCGCGGTCCACCGGCTCACCTCCAAGGGGTAGTCGATACGTCGCGCGCCCCGGGTGGTCGGGGCACAACCGGAGCTTGCCGGTCGGGTGCGGCGGGGCAGTAGGGAAGGAGCGGCAGCGCGGGGCGCCGCTTTTGCTGCGTCAATGTCTCTGGTCGGCGGCGGGCCTCGGCGGCGCCGTCGCGGCGGCCCTGCGCGGGCCCGCGCGGGGCGGTGCCGGGTCAGATCAGCCCGGTGCGGACGGCGTGGGCCACCGCGTGCGCCCGGTTGCGGACCTGGAGCCGGGCCATCAGGTCGTAGATGACGTTCTTCACGGTGTGCTCGGAGCAGGAGAGTTCGCGGGCGATGGCCGCGTTGCCGTGCCCCTCGGCGACCAGGCCGAGCACGGCGGTCTGCCGGGCCGTCAGCGGCGAGTCGGGGGCGGGTCGGTGCGGGGCCGGGCCGTCGTCCCGCGCCGGTCCGAGCAGGCCGACCAGGACGCCGTAGGGCATCCGGCCCTCCCCGTGCCGGGCGCAGCGGACGGCGGTGAGCAGGCGTTCCGGGGTGGCCTCGGTGGACTGCAGCATGGCCACCGCCCCGGCCCGGACGGCCCGCCGGACCCCGGCGGCCGTGAAGGTGTCGGCGACCAGCAGCAGCGGGCCGCCGTCGGGCTCCGGCCAGCCGTCGAGCGCGGCGCCGGGGGTCGGTCCGGCGGCCACCCGGACGGTGGCCCCGGAGCGGGCGGCCGCGAGTTCGATGCCGGCCCGGCGCAGGTTGGCGGCCACCGCTTCGCGGGCCGGTCCGCCGGCCGGGCCGAGGTGGACGCGCAGTCCGCCCGGCCGTCTCCCGGTCTCGGGCCTGGTCCCGAGGGCGAGGGCGCTCACAGCAGGCCCGCCCGGAGCGCGTAGGCCACCGCGTGGGCGCGGTTGCGGAGCCGGAACCGCTGGGTGATGTCGCGGACCACGGTGGTGACGGTCCGTGCGGAGTAGCAGAGCTCCCGGGCGATCTCGTCGGTCTCGTGGCCGTCGGCCACCAGCCGCAGGACGGCGCGCTCGCGTTCGTCCAGGCCCCAGCCGGGTCCGTGGCCCCGGGCGCCGGGGTGCGGATCGAGTTCCGTGCCGTGGTCGAGGAGTCCGTCGATCAGGTCGGGCGGCACCGTGCAGTCGCCGCCGGCCACCGTGAGCACCGTCCGCGCCAGGCGGTCGGCGTTGACCTCGCGCCGGCGCAGCAGGCCGCGGGCCCCGGCGTTGATGGCGTCCGCGGCCTCGGCCGGGGACAGGTCGGCGGCGATCACGACGATGGCGGGCCGGTGCGGGCCGGTACGCGTCGCGGTCACCAGGTCGAGCTCCTGGCGGTCCACCCGGTCGACCAGGACGACGGCGACGTCGGCCTTCTCCTCGGGCTGGACCAGGGCGATGTCCGGGTTGCCGGACAGGGCGCTGACGGCGCCGGCTTCGAGCACCGGGTCCAGGGCCACGACGCAAAGCGGCAGGGGGTTGCCCATGTGCACTCCTCGGTCAGCGTGGGGGTGAACCTCTCGGTGAGGAGTCTTCGGGTCCGGCGTGCCGTGCCGCATGGGGCGCGATCACCCGCTTTCCCCGCCGCGCGGGGCCGTACCCGGCCGTGCCACGGCCCCCGCCCGCGGCGTGGCCGGATCCGGCCACGGCCCCCGGGCACCCCGGAGCCCGCTCCGCCGCAGCTCCGCGCCCCTGCGGCGGCCCTCGCGGCCGACCCCCGCCACCCGTCGGACCACCCGGTCCCGCAAACCTGGGGCACGGCGGGTACGGCGTCTGGGTAGTCCGCGACGAAATCTACGGGTGGTGCTCCCCTGTACGGACGGGTCGTGCCGCTGGAAGGGTGGCGGACGTGACCACAACCGACACCGCCTCCCACGCCTCCGGGCCGGCGCCCTCCTGGTGGGCGCCGGCGGCGACGCTGCGCGAACGGCTGTCGGCCCCGCACCTTCCGGCGGCGCCGACGGCGGGCCCGACGGCCGGGGCCCGCACCCGCTCGGCGGTCGAGCGGGCCTGCGAGTCCGTCCGGCTGGCCCGGCTGGGCGTCGACGCCGGGCAGGCCGCGGCGCTCGCCGCCGAGGCACCGGAGCGCCTGGCCGGCCGGCTGGCCAAGCCGTCGTGGGCGGAGTTCGCGGAGCAGGCCCTCGCCGCGGCGCCGGAGCTGCCCGGCGACGTCCCCGCCGAAGCGGCCGAGGGGGCGGCGGTGTTCGCGCCGCTGCTGCGCCCGCTGGTGACGGCCGCCGTCGGCGAGCTGACGGAGCGGGCCCGGGCGGGCGGCGCCGAGCCGGGCGACGTGGCGGTCTTCGTCTCCGAGTACGCACGCAGCCTGGCGGAGCGCCTCGCCGGTGAGGCGGCCCGGACGCTGGTGGTGGAACTCGCCGCCGCCCGGGCCGCGGGCGGCCTGGCCGGCGCCACCGGCGCGGCCCGGTTCGCCGACTTCGCCGCCCGGACGGGCACCCGCGCCGGGCTGGCCCGGCTCTTCACCCGGTACCCGGTGCTCGCCCGGGTGCTGGCCCGGATGTGCCGGAACACCGCGCGGTCCGGCGCGGAGCTGCTGACCCGGCTCGCCGCCGACCGGCCGGCGCTCACCGCGGAGCTGTTCGGCGGGCGCGACCAGGGCCCGCTGGCCGCCGTCGAGTTGGGCCACGGGGACTTCCACCAGCAGGGCCGGTCGGTGGCGGTGCTGCGGTTCGCCGGCGGCGTCGGCGTGGTCTACAAGCCCCGGCCGATCGGCCAGCACGCGCTGCTGGACGAGATGGCCGGCTGGCTGGACACCAAGGCGCCGGGCCTGGGGCTGCGCACCCCGCGCTGGGTCGCCGGGGACGGCTACGGCTGGCTGGAGTACATCGACCACCGGGCCTGCCGCTCGCTGACCGAGATCGACCGGTTCCACCGGCGCCAGGGCGCGCTGCTCGCCCTGGCCTACACCCTCGAAGGCGTGGACCTGCACTGCGAGAACCTCCTCGCGCACGGCGACCAGCCGGTGGTCGTCGACGTCGAGACGCTGCTGCACCCCGTCCTGGGCGAGGGCAGCACCACCCTGCCGGACCCGGCGGCCGCGGCGCACGCCGCCTCGGTGCACCGGACCTGCCTGCTGCCCCAGCTGCTGGTGGGCGAGCTCGGCGCGGTCGACGTCTCCGCCCTGGGCGCCGCACCGGGCGGGGAGTTCCCCAACTCCCGGATGGTCTGGGAGGCCGCCGGTACGGACGAGATGCGTCTGGTGCGCCGGCCGGCACCGTTCACCGGCGCGCAGAACCGGCCGTACGGCACCGTGCCGGGGGCCGCCTGCGCGGACCGGCTGTCCGCGACCCTGGCCGGCTTCCGCGCCGGGTACGACGCCGTCGTCCGGCACCGGGCGGAACTGGCCGACCCGGCCGGGCTGTTGGCCACCGGCGCGGAGGCCGTCGGCCGGCTCGTGATCCGCCCGACGATGCTGTACGCCACCCTGCTGGCGGAGGCCACCCACCCGCAGCTGCTGAGCGACGGGCTCGACCGGGACGCCCTGTTCGCGGTGCTCTGGGCCGAGTCGCAGGGCGACCCGGCCCGGCAGGCCCTGATCGAGTACGAGATCGCCGACCTGTGGGACGGCGACACCCCGGTCTTCTTCCACCGGCCTGGCGCGGCCGAGGTGTTCGCCTCGGACGGCAGCCCGGTGCCCGGTGTCCTGGACACCTCCGGCCTCGCGACCGCCCGGGCGAAGCTCGACGGCATGAACACCGTCGACCGCCACGACCAGGAGTGGATCATCGCGGCCACGCTGGCCTCGGTCGGGCCGGACGCCGCGGGCCCCCGGCACCGGTCCGGCGGCCGCACCCGCCCCTCGCCCGCCGCCGTCCCGGAGCCGTCCGCGCTGCTCGCCGCCGCCACCGGGATCGCCGACGAGATCGCGGGCCGTTCCGTCGAGGGGCACGGGCGGGTCAACTGGATCGGCCTGGAGGCCGTCGACGAGCACTGGACGGTGCTCCCGATGGGCGCCGGGCTGGCCCAGGGCTACAGCGGAGTGGCCCTGTTCCTGGCCCAGCTCGGGGCGCTCACCGGCTCCGCCCGGCACACCGGGCTGGCGCGGGCGGCGATCGCCCCGCTGCCCGAACTCGTCGCCGCGATGGCCGCCGACCCGGCGCTGAGCCGGGCCGTGGGCCCCGGCGGCTTCGAAGGCCTGGGCGGCCTCTGTTACGCCCTCGCCCGGCTGGCCGGCCTGGTCGACGACGGCCTCGCCGGATGCCTGCCGGTCGCACTGGACGCGCTGGCACTGGCGGCGCTCGACGAGGACGCCCCGGTCGGCGTCTCGACCGGCCTGGCCGGCGCGCTCGCCGCCCTGCACGCGGTGCACCGCGAGCGCGGGCTGGCGCGGGCCGCCGAACTCGCGGACCGGATCGCCGAGCGGCTGCTCCGCCTGCCGCCGCCCGGACCGCTCGGCGGGGCGACCCCGGAGCAGGCCGGCTTCGCCTTCGGGGAGGCCGGCATCGGCTGGGCGCTCGCCCGGCACGCCCGGTTCACCGGCGGCCCGGAGGGCGCGCGGTTCGCCGCCGCCGGCCGGGCCCGGCTGACCGCCGCGCTGGCCGCGGACCGGCGCACCGCCGGCTGGTGCTCCGGCACGGCCGGCACCGTGCTGGCGGCGGCCGACGCGGGCCTGTCCGCCGGGCCGGACGACAGTCCGCTCGGGGACGCCGTCCGCCGGCTCACCGGGCAGCCGCCGGTGGCCGACCTCAGCCTCTGCCACGGCGAGTCGGGCACCGCGGAGGCGCTGGCGGCGCTCGCCGAGCGCGGCCACGGCGGTGCGCGGATCAGCCTGACCGGCCGGGCCGGGATGATCCTCGGACAGCTCCATGACTGGGGGCCCCGCTGCGGGACGCCCGGGCAGGTGTCGACGCCCGGAATGCTCACCGGGCTGTCCGGTATCGGCTACGCCCTGCTCCGGCTGGGCTTCGCCGACACCGTGCCCGCCGTCCTGCTGCTGGACCCGGCCCCGGGCAGCGGGCGGGCCGACCGCGCCTGAACCCCTGCCCCACCCTCCGACCCCCCGAACACAACCGAATAGAACAGAAACACCCTGTAACACCCGTAACACGCGCAACACCTGAAACAGAATCAAACAGCAGAGAACAGCAGAGAACAGCGCGCGACTTATCACCACGCATCGCTTCCCGAATGGAAAGGAAAGCCCCATGTCCCACTCCCTGCACAACGGTGCTGTCCGCAGCGAGGCCGTCGACCAGGCCGCGACGATCCCGGACCCGGCCGGCGAGATCCGACTGGTCCGCTGGAACGGGGCCTGCGCCCGGACCCGTGCGCTGGCCGGAATGACCCTCGGCAGTGGTGTTGTCGTGGGCCTCGGCTCCATCACCACCACTGTCTCGGTCCCCTTCTGACCTGCGCTCACACAGAGGCCGCCCGAACAGGAGCGCGACGCTCCGTTGGGATAGCGACTACTATCCGGGGCTATGCGTGTGCGGGCAGCCCATCTCATCGGCCGTGATGCCGAAGTCGCCAAACTCGGCGAATCACTGCGGGATCTCCGCCGGTCATTCGGCTGTACCACATTTCTGGTCGGCGAGGGCGGTATCGGCAAATCCCGGCTGGTGGCCGAGCTGATCGGCGAGGCCGTCGACGCCGGAGTCCGCGTCCTGCGGGGCCGGAGCAGCACCATCGGACCGATGGTGCCGCTCCGGCCGCTCACCGAGGCGCTGATGCCGCTCTCGCGCGGCGGGGAGTCACCGGACGAGGCGAGCCTCGGCCCGTACCGCCCGGTGCTCGGCCGGCTCATACCGGACTGGGGCACCGGCACCCCGGACCAGGGGTCGACGGTGGTGCTCGCCGAGGCCGTCCTGCGGCTGCTCGCCTCCGCCGGCCGCGACCAGGGCTGCCTGCTGGTCCTGGAGGACCTGCACGACGCCGACACCGAGACGCTGGCCGTCGTCGAGTACCTGGTCGACAACCTCGAACAGCAGCCGGTCATGCTGGTGGCGACCGTCCGGTCGGAGCCGGGCGAGGCCCTCCTGCTCGCCGAGTCCGCCGGGCGACGCCGCAGCGGAACGGTCTTCCGGCTGGCACCGCTGGACGGCGGCGAGGTGGACCGCCTGATCGCCTCCTGCCTGGACACCGAACCCGGCCTGGTGCCCGCCGAGGTGCTGACCCAGATCCGCGAGGACAGCGCGGGCATCCCGTTCCTGGTCGAGGAACTCCTCCAGGGCGCGGTCACCGGCGGCGCGCTGGTCCGCGAGAACGCCGTCTGGCGGGTGGCCGGCAACCTCCGCCGCAACGTGCCGAGGGCGCTCCTCGAAGGCGCCATCCACCGCATCGACGAACTCGGCCCGCAGGGGCGGACCCTGCTCTCCGCCGCCGCCGTGCTCGGCCGGCGCTTCCCCCTGTCGGTGCTCCAGCTGATGACCGGCGCCGACGACCGGAGCCTGCTGAGCCACCTGCACGCGAGCGTGACGGCCCGTCTGGTCGCGTCCGACGAACCCGCCCCCGACTGGTACGCCTTCCAGCACCCGCTGACCGCCGAGGCGCTGCTCGCCCAGCTCACCCCGACGGCCCGGGCCGCCCTGTCCCACCAGGCCGCCGACGCGATCGAGGCCCTCCACCCCGACCTGCGGGGCGACTGGTGCCCGCTGGCCGCGACCCTGCGCGCCGACGCGGGCGACCCGGTCCGGGCCGGCCGGCTGTTCACCGAGGCCGGCCGCCGCGCCCTCGCCAACGGCACGGTCGGCTCGGCGGTGGCGCTGCTCGACCGGGCCGAGCACCTGCTGGCGGCGGGCACCGACTCCGCCGCCCGCGCCGAGGCCCTGGAGGCCCTGCTGCCCGCGCTCGCCGAGACCGGTGAGCTGACCCGCGCGCTCAGCCTGGCCGGCAGCCTGCGGGAGCTCGTCGGCGCCGGCCTGGGCGCCCCCCGGCTGGCGGCCCTGCACACCCGCCTCGCCCAGGTCGCCTACATGGCCGGCCGCTGGGCCGACGGCAACAACCAGATCGAACGGGCCCGCGCCCTGCTCGGACCGGACCCGGACGAGGCGCACACCGCCCTGACCGACGTGGTGGAGGCCTACCTGTGCCTCGACACGCCCGGCCAGGACCGCACCCAGCGGGCCGAACGGCTGGCCCGCGCCGCGATCGACACCGCCGAGCGGCACGACCAGCCCCTGGTGGCCTGTCAGGCCTGGGAGCTGCTGGGCGTCGTCGCCCGCGAGCGCGACCCGGCGGAGGCGATCACCTACCTGGAGCGGGCGATGAGCACCGCCGAGCGGCACAGCCTGCCGCTCCAGCGGATGTACGCGCTCACCCGCCTCGGCGGCAGCCGCTGGCTGGCCGACGGCAGCACCGCCACCCTGGACGAGGCCCGCATCGAGGCCCGCCGCCTGGGCGCCGTCACCGTCGTCTACACCCTCGACGGGATCCTCGCCCTGCACGACGTCCTGCGCGGCCGGTTCGCCGAGGCCCGCACGCTGGGCGACGAGGCGCTGACCATGGCGGCACGGCTGCGGCTGACACCGGTGGCCCGCTACCTGCTGATGACCCGTTCGGTGCTGGCGGCCCACCAGGGCGACCGGGCCGCCATGGAGGAGGCGCTGACCGAGTTCGGCCGCTGGGGCGGCAGCGGCTCGCCCGAGGAGCCGCTGGCCCTCGGCCTGGCCCGGGTGTTCTGCGCCCTCCTGGAGGAGGACCGCGACCGGGCCGCCCGGGACATGGCCGGCCTCCAGGCCCTGGAGGACGAGAACCCGAGCACCTTCCACCTCGGCGGCCGGCACGGGCTCGGCCTGCTGCTCGACCTCCTCGACGGGCGGGCCGACCGCGACCGCCTCGACCGGGTGGCCGCCAGCTCGGCCGGCCGGATGCGGTGGAACCGGCACTTCGTCCTGCTCGCCGAGGCCGTGCTGCTCGGCCGGGAGGGGGAGCCCGCGGCGGCCGACCGGGCGGCCCTGCTCGCCCAGGAGGCCGGCGCGCCCTACCCCACCGCCCGCCACCTCGGGCGGCGACTGATCGCCGAGGAGGCCCACGCCCTGGGCTGGGGCGACCCGGAGGGGTGGCTGCGGGAGGCCGAGCACCACTTCCGCGAGACCTCCGCCACCGCCGTCGTCGGCGCCTGCCGCACCCTGCTCCGCGCGATCGGTGCGCCCGTCCGCCAGCACCGCACCGGCAGCAACCGGATCCCGGCGCAGCTGCGCCTCAAGGGCATGACGGTCCGCGAGTACGAGATCTTCCAGCTCCTGGCCGACCGGCTCAGCAACAAGGACATCGCCGCCCGGCTCTACATCTCGCCGCGCACCGTCGAGAAGCACGTCGCCAGCCTGATCGCCAAGACCGGCCTGCCGAACCGGGCGCAGCTCTGCGCGTTGGCGGCGGAGCAGTCCTGACGGAGGGGCCGTCCGGCGCGCGCCGTGCCCCGGGCGTCCCCGTCCGTGGTGCGCCCCGCCGGGTCCGGGGCCGCCACCGGCGGCCGGCTCCCGCGCGGTGCGGTAGCCGACCGGGGTGCCGACCGCAAGCGGTCAGTTGCTGCCGCCGGTTCCGGCGGGTCCCGGCGGGGCGGAAGCGGCCGGGTCGACCGGCGGGGGCCGGTTCGTGCCGGTGCAGCTTTCGGCCACCGGCCGACCCGGGACAGCGGCCCGTCCGGAGCAGGACACTGGCTGTCAGCCGGCTCCCACCGGGATCCGCCCGCCGAGCCTGCGCAGCGCGGGCACCACGACGGCACTGAGGAAGGGCCCGACGCCGATGACGAAACCCGCCGCCTGGCCGGAGCGGAACATGTGGACGGACTCCGCGCAGGAGCGGGCCCACGCCTACCTCGACCACGCGCGGGGCATCCGCGGCGAGGTCCGGTTCCAGCTCGTCACCCGCGCGCTGGCCCGGCACCTGCCGCAGCGCCCCTGCCGGGTCGTCGACATCGGCGGCGGCTTCGGCCGGCAGGCGATCCTGCTGGCGCGGGCCGGGCACTCGGTGACGGTGGTGGACAACGACGAGACGCTGCTCCGGGCCGCCGCCGACCTCGTCGCCGCGGAGCCCGCCGAGGTCGGCCGCCGGGTCCGCCTGGTCCAGGGGCTCGGGGAGGAGGCACCCGAGCTGGTCGGGACGGGATTCGACCTCGTCTGCTGCCACAGCGTCCTGCTCTACCTCGCCGATCCGGACCCGATGCTGGACGCGCTGGTGCGGCTGGCCGCGCCCGGCGGCCTGGTCTCGCTGCTCACCGTCAACCGGGACTCCCAGGCCATGCGGGACGGGCTGCAGGGCGACTGGCGCGGCGCGCTGGCGACCCTGCTGGAGTCCAGCGAGCAGGGCGGCCAGTACCTGCCGACCCGGCCGGACACCCCGCAGGACCTGGGCCGGCGACTGGCCGCGCTCGGGGCGCCGACGGTGGAGTGGCTCGGTGTGCGGGTCTTCTCCGACCACCGGTCCGGCGAGCCGTCGCCGGAGGAGTTCGCGGACCTGTGCGAGCTGGAGTGGCAGGCCGGACTGCGCGACCCCTACCGCGGGCTCGCCCGCCTCTTCCACCTCGTCGCCCGGCGCGGGGTCGGGCCCCGGTAGGGCCGTCCGCCGGGGGCCCGGGAGGGCGTCGACCGGCGGGTGGTGCCCGTGTCCCGGTCCCGGCCGTCCCGACCGTCCCGGCACGGCCCCGGTGCCCGCGGCCGCTGCGGCGCCGACCGCCGGTGCTGCGGCCGTGCGCCGGTTGCACAGGCGTGCGCCGGAGCGCGGGCGGCTGCGCCGGGCTCCGGCCGTGCGCCGCGGTCCGGCAGGATCCTGCCAATGCGAGCACGGCACCCACCCGGCCGCGCCGTGTCGAGGACGGGCCCCGACGGCACCGGGGCCGCCCGCGGAGGCCGCGCGACCACGGTGGCCGGGCGATACCTGGTCCGGCGCGGCCCGTGAGAGGACCCGCCGGCGGCCCGGAGGCCGGTGTCGGCGCCGCTGACCGGACTCCGCAGGCCCGCTTGTGGGGGGCCACGTCAAGTGCCAATCTGTGAGCGTCAATTGCCGGATCAGTGTGTGCATGGCGAAAACAGGCAGGAGTTGTTCGCCGACGTACGTCAGCCGCCGGGCCGATGCAGGGGGAGTGGTCAATGTTCGAAGGCCTTGGGCTGAGCAGCCTCGCCGAGTCCGTCTATCTCGCGATGCTCCAGCACCCGGACGAGAGCCTCGACGTCCTCGCCCGCCGGCTCGACGTGGACCACGCCCAGATCAGGGTCGCGCTCGACGAGCTCACCGGCATCTCGCTGCTCCAGGTGTTCCCGGGCCGGCCGGCGCCGAGAGCCGTCCGGCCGGAGATCGGGCTCTCCGCGCTGGTGGCCCGTCAGCAGGCCGAGATGGCCCGCCGGCACCAGCAGATCGAGGAGGGCACCGCCGCGCTGTCCACCCTGCTGGCCGAGCGCGCCGAGAGCCGGCCGGCCGAGACCGAACCGGGCATCGAGCGGCTGTCCGGCATCGAGGCGATCCGCGACCGGCTGAGCGAACTCGCCCGCAGCTGCGAGTGGGAGGCCAGCTCCTTCATGCCGGGCGGCGCCCAGTCCGAGGAGAACATCAGCGCCAGCCGGGAGCTGGACGCGGAGGCGATCGACCGCGGAGTGCGGCTGCGCACCGTCTACCAGGACAGCGTCCGCAACCACCGGCCGACCCTGGAGTACGCCCAGTGGCTCAGCGGGCTCGGCAGCGAGGTGCGCACCACCGCGTCGCTGCCCCTGCGGATGCTGATCGTCGACCGGCGGGTGGCCGTGGTGCCGCTCGACACGGCCGAACAGGAGGGCACCGCGGCGGTGGTGATCTCCAGCGTCGGGATCATCACGGCACTGACCGCGCTGTTCAACTCGGTCTGGCGGTCCGCGACGGTGCTCGGCGCCGCCCGCCGCCGTGACGACGACGGGCTGTCGAGCCAGGAGCGGCAGGTGCTCAGGCTGCTGGCGGCGGGCCTGACCGACGAGGCGATCGCCCGTCAGCTCGGCGTCTCGGTCCGCACGGCCCGCCGGGTCGCGTCGGACCTGCACACCAGGCTCGGCGCGCGCAGCAGGTTCCAGGCCGGGGCGCAGGCCGTCTCGCGGGCCTGGATCACCCCGGACGACCTGGAGTAGGGTGCTTCGCCAGGCGGCTCAGGGCCCCACCTCCGTGGAGCGGACGGCCCACCCGGGGCAGGTGCCGGCGCCGGCCATGGTCCGGCGGCAGAGCTGGACGGCGACCCGCGCCGCGTCCAGCAGGTCGCGGGCCTGCACGTAGAGGTTGAACACCACGAAGCCCTCGTGGACCTCGATCCGCGCGTGCTGGAGGCAGTCGGTGCCCGCCCTGCTGCACAGCAGGTGCCGGTGCAGCTCCCGCGCGGACTGCGGCGCGGCTCCGGGGGTGTCAACCGTGGTCTTGGTCAGGTACACGAGTCGACCTGCTCCCGGCCGGGGCGTGCGTTCCGGTCCGGGGGGCGCGGGCGCCGTCGCGCCCGTGTCCCGTCCCGGCCGGCTGGTCGGACTTCACCCGTTGCGCATTCACGCTGAACCCTTCGCTTTCCTCGTTGCGGGCCCGTCCCGAACCGGTGGCGCCGCTCGGCCGCCGCGGCTCCGGTGAGCGGGAGCCGCGGTGTGCGGGAGGCCTGGCCCGGTCCTCGGGGCAGGTGTCCGGGGGCCGCCGGTCAGGGCCCGGCGCCCGGGAGGGCCGGTCAGACGGTGATCGGCGGGTCCGGTGCCCACCGGGTCAGGGCCCAGCGGACGAGTTGCGGGCCGAGCGCGGCGGCCATCACCGCGAACGCGGCGATCATCGCCCACCGCGTCCCGAACGCGATGGCCAGCGCTCCGCCGACCGGCACCCCGATCAGGCTGGCGGCCTGCAACAGCACGAACGCCATGGCCATCACCTGGGCGATCCGGTCCTTCGGCGCCGCGGCCTGGAGGTTCCCGAAGACGGTGGCGACCAGCAGCGTCCCCCCGAAGCTGCCCGCGAGTTCCAGCAGGACCAGCCCGGCCATCGCGCTCGGACCGGCGGTGGTGAAGGGCAGCAGGGCCAGCGACAGCAGGCTGACGGCGGTGCCCAGGGCGAGCGTCCGGCCCGGGCCGAGCCGCTTCTGCGCCCGGCCGACCAGCATGCCGCCGGTCACGCCGCCGACCGCGCCGAGCGCCAGCAGCGTGCCGATCAGCGAGGGCCGCATGTGCACCGACCGCACGAGGAAGAGCACGAGCACCGGCGAGGTGACGCCGTTGACGAAGGCCACCGCGACCATCGCCCGGACGCCGGACTGCCGCGCCATCGCGAGCGCCAGCCGCAGGTTGGCGGCGGCGCCGAGCCGTTGCTTCGGGGGTTTCGAGGTGCCGCCGGTCGCTTCTTCGGTGCCGGTGCCGGCGTTGGCGGCGTTGGTCTTGGCGGCGTCGTCCTGATCGGCCGTCAGGCCCGCCTTCGTGCCGGCCCGGTCGTCGGTTCGGTCGTCGGCCCGGTCGTCGGTCGTCCCGGGCCGGACCCGGGTGAGCAGCGCCGCGGAGGCCAGGAACGACAGCGCGTCGACCAGGACGACGTAGGGCGCCGCGACCCGGGCCAGGAGCGCCCCGCCGAGCGCGGGCCCGCTGATGTCCGCGATGCTGCGGGTCGCCGAGATCTTCCCGTTGGCCTCCACCAGGTGCGCCTTCGGGACGATCTGCACCAGCAGCGGACTGGCCAGCGCGGAGTACACCCCCAGCGCGGCCGAGGCCACCGCGGCCAGCACCAGCAGCAGCACGATGTGCAGCACCCCGAACCACCAGAGCAGCGGGACGGCGCCCATGATGGCGGCCTGCACCAGGTTGCAGGCCGCCATCATCGGCGCGCGCGGGCGGCGCAGCCCGTCGGACCACGCCGCCGCCGGGAGCCTGATCAGCAGGGACGGCAGCACCTCGACCACCGCCAGCGAGGTCATCTCCAGGGCCGAGGCGCCCAGCGTGACCGCCGCGCACATCGGGATCGTGACGTTGCTGACCGCCGAACCGACCTGGGACAGGCCGGTGGCGGCCCACAGGGCCCGGAACGGGCGATCGGGGAACACCGGCGACGCCGAGGTCTGCTCACCCCCGCCGGCCAGGGTCGTCGATGTCACGTCGATCGTCCTTTCACAGGGTGACGATGCGGACGGCCGCGTCGGCGGCCTCCTGGGCGAACCAGGCCGGGAAGCTCTCCGGGTACCGCATGCGGGCGATCTCGGCCAGCCGGGGGATGAGCCGGGAGACGCCGTTCATCGTGCGCATCGAGTCCACGGCGATCTGGCTCAGGAACCGGTGGTTGTCGCGCACGTGGGTGCGGGCGTAGCTGAAGAAGACCCCGAACTTCTCCCGGCCCGGGTCCCGCAGGACGGTGGTGCTGGTGTGCATCAGACGAGCGTTCCACACCACGACGTCGCCCGCCCGGGTATCGACGCGTTCGCGGAGGTCGGACTCGCCCACCGTCCGCGCCGGGATGTCGAACTCCGGTTCGGTGGTGCCGTATCCGTCGAAGGACATCAGGTGGGAGGCGCGCACCACGTCGATCCCGCCCCCGCCGACCGGGTCGTTGTCCTGCAGGTACAGCCCGCACTGGACGTGTGCGAACCCCGGCTCCCACACGTACGCGGCGGTCGGTCCGACGAACGTCGCGTCGACGTGCCAGGGGACGTACACGTTCTTGCGCGCGGTGCAGTTCGGGTACAGCACCGGGTGGTCGTCGCCCAGCAGCTCCTTGACGGCGCGCACCACGCGCTCGCGCAGCACGATGCCGGCCAGGAAGTCGTCGGCCAGGAAGTCGCTGGTGAGCATCTCCTGCGAGCCGGTGCCCGTGAGGTAGCCGGAGCACAGGGCCCGGGCCCGCTCCACCTCCTCGGCGTCCAGGATCCCGCGCAGGATCACGTACCCGCGCCGGGCGAAGTCCTCGGCGGAGACCGAGGCCTCGGGGGCGGCCGTCGCGGTGCCGTTCGCCGCCGTCATCGCTGGACCCTCACCGGGCTGCCGGGGACGACGCAGGCGGCCAGGCCTTCGAGCTGGCCGTAGCCCAGGCCGCAGCAGTCGCCGGTGATGTCCTCGTCCAGGGCGTCCGCCGGGTGTTCGGCGTCGGTGGCGGTGAAGGTCTCCAGGTCGATCGGCTCCGGGTCGTCGTCGACCCAGACCAGCGCGCCGGCGGTGATCAGGTCGAGGTGGACGTCCGCGATGTACGGGACCTTGCTCACCCGCTGGTTGTGCTGGCCGAACCCCAGGTGGACGCCGCAACGCCGCTCGTTGATGTGCGAGTTGGCGGTGATGAACTCGTCGATGCCGCGGTTGGTGCCGAGACCGAACTCCCCGACGTTGCGGCCGTAGGGGCTGTTCAGGCAGAGCTGGAACATCGCGTCGAGCTGCGGGTCGGCGCAGGTCAGGTCGACCGCCTGGCCGTTCTCGATCTCCACCCGGACGGGGTTGGCGGCCAGGCTGGCGTTCAGCGGGGTGATGATGTTGGCGTTGAACGCCCCGTCCGCCACCAGTACGCCGTTCACCGTGACCGGGTAGGTCGCGACCTCGCCGGCCGGCAGGATGGTGAAGCCGCCGGGCCGCCAGACGCCCCGGTTGCTGATCCAGTGGTACTTGTCCGCGTCGAGCTCGACCGTCAGGTCGGTGCCGCCGCGGCTGGTGACCCGCACCTTGCGGGCCGGCTTCACCCGCTCCAGCAGCGTCGCGTTGAACCGGGTCAGCTGCGCGGGGGCCAGGTTGAGGGACTTGGTGAAGAACGCGGTGGAGGCGCTGATGATCCGCAGGATCATCGTGCGGTCGCCGCCGAACCTCTTCAGCGCGTTCTCGAAGACGTTGAAGTGCGACATGGTGTCGCGCTCCAGCGTGAGGACGACCAGGCGGCCCGGCAGCGTCTCCGGGTCGGGGAGCACCGCCTCCAGGCGCCCGGCGAACTCCGGGTCCTCCAGCTTGCGCATCGGGACGATCGGCGTCGCGAACCCCCGGTGCCGCAGCGCGAGCGCCAGCCAGGCCGCCGGGTCGCGGCTGTCCGGGGTGTAGGTGATGACGAAGGTGTCGGTGCTCTCGATGAGGACGTAGTCGTCCAGCAGGACCTTGATGCCCTGCTGGACCTTCTCGTCCGGAATGACGAAGTTCATGGTCGAGCTCCTCGGATCGACGGGGACCCGCCGGGCGGATCCGCGGGCGCACATCGCGCACGGACGGTGAGGGAACGGCGCGGCGGACGCGGCAGGGGCACCCGTCGCCCGACCGGAGGGGAGACCCTCCGACGCGGTACGACGAGTGCCCCTGCCGGCACGGCTAGTTGTTGTAGAAGGTCGAGTACGAGACCTTCCACGCCACGTCGCCGATGCCGTCCTCGTCGACCTCGGCCGGCTCGGCGGCGGCCATCGTGTTGACCAGTTCCTCAAGCTCCTCGAACGCAGACATTGCAGTCTCCTTCGGCTGGTGGTCGTCAGCGGGCTGCTGACTGGTCCCATGCTGTGGCCCCGGCCGGACCGGGCGGTAGTGGTCACTTCCTGCACCCCGCCGGGCGTGGCCTGAACCGGCCTCCCGGCGCCGGAACGGACTGTCCCTGCCATGTCGGCCCGAGGCCGGTGCAAGGTGCTGACCAGGCCGGAACGCCGCTGTATACAGGACTCCGACACCCACCCCGCAGACCCCGGAGGCAGCAGCATGAGCAACTACGCCGACACCAGGGCCGGTTCGGACCAGCACCGGTCGCCCGTCCGCCGCGCCGCCGCGGCCGTGACGGCCGGCGTCGGGGGCGACGACGACGGCTTCGGCTGGCAGGTCGCGCCGCGCTCCTGAGCGTCTCCGGTCCGCACCCGCGTCGCAGAGAGGAACGCACGGTGACTCACCCCGAACCCGCACCGGACGTGCCGCAGTACCCCTTCGGGGAGCCGCACCTCCTCGACCTCGACCACCGCTACGCCGGCCTGCGCGACACCGAGGGGCTCCGCCGGGTCGAGGTCCGGGACCTGGGCGAGGCGTGGCTGTGCTCCCGGTACGCCGACGTCCGCCGGATCCTGACCGACAGCCGGTTCGGGCTGACCCCGCCCGAGGCCTGCGCCGCCGACGCACCGCAGGAGGCCCCGGCGCTGACGTCCGCGCAGATCAACCGGGTGACCAGGGGAGGCCTCAAACCCCGGCGGATCGAGCGGCTGCGCGGGGCCACGGAGAGGATCGCCGACGAGCTGCTGGACCGGTTGGACCCGCTCGACCGCGATGGATCTCCCGACGGCGACCGGACCCCGGTCGACCTGATGACCGCGTTCGTCAAACCACTCGCCGCCGACGTCCTGTGCGAGTTGCTCGACGTCCCGGCCGGGGACCGGGCCGAGGTCCGGGCACTGCTGCTCGGCGCGGCCACCACCGCATCGCCCCCGTCCGAGGCCGAGCGGGAGGACCGGCGCGCCCTCGCCCGCCGGCTGGCCGACCTGATCGCCGCACGCGACGCGGCCGGCGCCGGCGCCGACGACCTGCTGAGCGCCGTGATCCGGGCCCGGGAGGAGGGCGACGACCGCCTCACCGACCGGCAACTCGTCACGGCGGCCCTACGGTTGCTCCTGCCGGGGCTGCAGAACACCGTCCTGATGCTGTCGAACTTCGTGCGCGCCCTGATGCACCACCGGTCCGACCTGGAGCGGCTGCGCCGCCGACCGGACCTCGTCCCGTCCGCCGTCGAGGAACTGATCCGCTTCACGCCGTTCCACAGCACCTCGACCTTCCCCCGCTACGCCGCGGCGGACGTCGAGATCGGCGGCACGCTGATCCGGCGCGGCGAGGTCGCGGTGGGAGCGCTCTGCGCGGCCAACCGGGACGAGCGCGCGTTCACCCGCCCGGACACCTTCGACATCGAGCGCGGCGAGAACGCCCACCTCGGCTTCGGCATGGGCGCCCACCACTGCCCGGGCGCCGCGCTGGCCCGGATGCAGCTCCAGGTCGCCATCGCCGCCCTGGCCCGCCGGGTCGACGGCCTGCACGTCGCGCCCGCCGCCGTCGCCGGCTCGGCCCACGACGGCAGCGGCCGCGTCATCGGCTGGTTCGACCCGCTGCCCGCGACCTGGTCCGCGATCCGGCCCTGACCTCGTCCGAGCGCCCCTGGTGCCGGCCCCGACGGGCCGGCACCAGGGGCGCGTCCGTGCTACCCGGCCGCCGGGCAGGTCACGGCGATCGTGGGGCTGACGCCCGGAACGATCCACTGCTTGCCTTCATAGGTCTGCGTTCCCTGGGCGTACTCGTAGTAGAAGTAGAGGACGCCGAAGGCGACGGTCGAGGTGCTGTGGCAGTTCGATTCGGGCGTGAACCGGTAGGAGAGCCTCACGGTGCGGCTCTCGCCCGGGGCGATGGGCACGGTGGGAGCGGTCATGTTGAAGTAGGACGCGGTCTGGTCGAACGCACACGTACTGGCGTCGCCGGTGCAGGAGACGAACTCCACACGCGTGTCGTAGGGGGTCGGTGTGGCCTGCTCCGAGCCGTAGGTGGAGACGTAGAGGAACTGCACGTCGCTGGACTGCTGGTTGGTGAAGGTGATCGTCAGCGTGCCGACCTGGCCGGGCGTCACGACGGGGTGGTCCACGCTCATGGTGATGGCGGGCGGCGCAGGCTCGGCGGCGGAGGCCTGGCCGAGGCCCAGCAGACTGATGAACAGGGCGATGACGGCGATGAGGCGCACGCGCCTCAGTGCCGGGGCGGGTATACGCATGATGGTAGAGCGTAGGGAAACGGTGCCCGTCCCGTCTGCCCCGCCCGGGATATCCGGCCATGATCCCGCCCCGAGCAGCGGCGCGCGTGGCCGGCCCGCCGTGGGCGGGCCGGCCGGGACGCGTCAGCGCCGGATCGGCATCAGCCCCAAGGGCGGTTGTTGTTCTCCGCGTCCTCACAGGCCTGGGCGCGCGCCTCAAGGGCGTTCGCCTGGGCGTAGTTGCCCTGCCGGCGCAGCTGGTAGGCCTGGTCCCGCAGCGAGTTGACGTCGCAGGTGATGGTCCCGGCGGACGCGCTCTGCGCGGGGGCGATGGCGAGCAGCGCGCCGCCGGCGATGGCGGCGGCCAGGGCGGCGGTCGAAAGGCGTCGAAGCATGGTTCTCCTTCGAAGAGGGATGGTGCGGGCTCGGTCGAAACTGACTACCCGTCGGTAGCTCTAGCTCAGATGATCTTGAGTCAATGGCCGCCGAGGGTTGGAAGGTGGGGCTCTGTCGAGCAAGAGCCTTGGAAAGCAAGGCAATTGACGCAGCATTTGATCTGATCGCTTGGCTTGGCCGTCTATGGCGACCGTCCGGCCGCCCATTCGTTGCGAGCGATGCCCCGGCTGCCTCGCATGTCTTCGTACACGATGGACATTTCGGTGGTACCACTGGTCGAGGACAAGTGGTTCGCACACTTCGGAATGGAGGGATCCGTGGGTGACCCAGAGGTCGTTCTCGATGGTCGGTACGACAACCTGTTTGCGCGCGTGGCCGGTTATCTGCCGGAGAGTCGGGAGGCCGTCGACGAGTGGCAGGCCGGTCTGGTCCTGCAACTGGCCGACGGGGAGCAGGCGTTCAGCCCAGGTGTACGTGAGCTGAAGCAGCTGATCGAGCGTGACGGGATCGTCCGGATGTACGTGTCCCAGATGATCGAGGAGGTTCTGCCCCCGCACCGGCACATCAAGGGCGTCGACGAGTTGCTCGCGGCCCTCGACCGCATCAGGGGGACCGCGCCGCAGTACAGCCCGAACCGCGAGAAGCGGGTGTTCTTCCCGATGTCGGCGCTCTTCGTCTACATGATGATGACGCCGGCCGGTGAGGCCCTGTTCCGCATCGAGAGGTTCAACCGGGCGCTCCAGAAGATCCTCAAGGAGTGGTGCGCCTACCTGGACAGCGACAGCAGTCTCGGTGTTCTGACCGAGAAGGAGGACGGTTGGCTGTCCGCACCCGCGGTCAAGGAGTTCGGCCTCGGGGACTACGTCACCGAGGCGGACCGGAAGAAGCAGCACTGGGGCTTCACGTCGTTCAACGCGTTCTTCCACCGGGAGATCCTCCCGGGGAAGCGGCCCGTCGACACGGATCCTTCGGCCGTCGTCTCGGCCAACGACGGCGCGGTGTTCAGGATCGCGCGGGGCGTTCGGGAGACCGACCGGTTCTGGCTCAAGGGGCAGCCCTACTCGCTGGTCGACATGCTGAACGGCAGCGCGTACACCAGCAGGTTCCTCGACGGGGACGTCTTCCAGTCGTTCCTCGCGGGTTCCGACTATCACCGCTGGCGCTCGCCGATCGACGGCGTCGTCAGGAGCGCCGAGGTCGTCGACGGCCTGATGTTCAGCAACGCGGAGTCCGCAGGGGAGGACCCGACGGCCGGGACGTACTCGCAGGGTTACCAGGCCTCCGTCAACACCCGGGGCCTGGTGTTCATCGAGAGCCCGGACCCGAAGATCGGCATGGTCTGCGTCATCCCCATCGGGATCACCGAGATCTCCTCGGTGACCATCAGGGTGAAGCCCGGCCAGCCGGTCAAGAAGGGCGACGAGCTGGGGTGGTTCAGCTACGGGGGCTCCAGCATGTGTCTGGTGTTCGAGCCGGGGAAGGTCCGGTTCGCCGACGACCTGAAGCCGGACACGAAGATCCGGGTGAGCGCGAGGATCGCGACCGTCGTGCGGTGACCGCGGGCGCCCGGGACCGGTGGACCGGCACGGCGGCCCACCGGTCCCGGGCCGGCTACCGCGTCCTCGGCGCCGCCCACGCCCCGGCCGGGCGGATCGTGCACTGCGCGTGACCCGGCCGGGCCTTCGTCACGCTGCGTCGGCGCCCCCCCCGGGCGGCCGGAACCCCCGACGCCGGCCGGCAGGTCAGGCGTCCCGTTTCACCGCCAGGAAGCCGGCCGTCTGGCCGGCCGGGGCGAGGTCCTCGCCGGTGCCGTGGGGCTCGGCGCGCAGGACGGTGCCGGCGAGGGTCGTCCGCTGGTTCACGCCGGTCTCCCAGTGGTGCAGGATGATGCCGTCGTAGTCGTAGTGGAAGTCCGAGATCGGGGTGCCGGGCCGGCCCTTGCCCGTCAGGGTGAAGGCCACGGGCGACGAGCCCGACACGCGGCCGGTCATCTCCATGGCCTCGGCTTCGGTGCCCGGCGGCGTCGGGAAGATCAGTTGACCGCTGACCGTCCCGTCCGGTGCGGCCGCAAGTCTCAGTTCGAACTGCCCGAACCGAAGCCTGTTGAAGTCCTGGACGGGATTGGGCACCTCAAGGAAGCTTCGGTAGGTGTAGGTCCCGGTCAGCTCTGCCGCGTCCATGTCTCCTCCTCGACGGAGCGGTGCCATCCATTCCTCCTTCCAGCCTGCCGGGGTCGGCGGGACTCCGCGACTGCGGCCGGAGGGCCGGGGAGGTGCGGCGGCCGACCCGGGGTGCCCGTCATCACGGAGGGTGGGCGACGCGCCGAGCACCCAGGTCAGCGGCGCGCGCTGCGGCGGGCGGGCGGGGTGATGCGGACCCGCTTCGCGGCGGGCGCGCTCTCCAGGTCGTCGAGCTGCGCGAGGATCGTGCCGCGCAGGTCGTCGTCGTCCTCGAAGGCGTGGTCGTTGAACAGGGTGTAACCCGTCCACATCAGGTTGGCGCAGACCCGCGCCGGCACCCGGCCGGTCCGGGCGCCCATGCCGACCAGGGCCACCGACCCGATGCTGCCCGGGGTCCGCGCGTTCTGCCGGTGGACCGCCTGGAACGCGGCGGCGCACGCCAGGGCCACGTTCAAGGTCTCGCTCACGTTCTGCGAGGACTCCTGCATCGTCGGAGCGGAGATCAGGAACTTCGGGTTGGTGGCCCCGGAGGGGACGCACACCGCGCTGCCCACCGGGAGCGCCCCCGCGAAGCGGTCGCGTATCGCCCGCTGCACGCGCAGCTGGATGCCCGCTCCGAGGTGCCGCTTGACGACCGCGTCGACCCCGCCGTCCATCCGGCCGCGGGAGTTGGTGGGGCTGACCCAGGCGTCGACGGCCTCGTCGAGGATCGATCCCTGGCGGATCTCGATGCCGGGGGTGTCGGCGAACGCCGCCCGCCAGGCCTCCACCACCGGTGCGTTGATGTCGGTCAGCACCACCCTGAGCGGCGACTGCGCGCGGTCCGTGGTCATGGCTCCACTCCCCTTCGAGACACGGTTCCTCTACTGGTCATGGCGCTACCGGGCCCCACTGACAGGCCGGTTGCGGCGGTCCCCACGGGTGCGCCGCCGGTGCAGCCGGCCGGGCCGTCGACTGTCGGACCCGGCCGGTACAACAGTGGAGTCCGTTGCGGACATGACGGACCTTCACCCGCCTCCGAGGTGTCGGCGGAGGTCCGTGCGGTCGTTCCGTCCTGTCCGCCGAAGCACGGCTATCCGGAGTCACACCACCATGAGCGATGCCAACGCCCCCGCCCAGTCCGACCCGAGCGACCCGCTGGCGCTCGCAGAACTCTTCAAGGGCGGCGGTGAACCGTGGCTCCCGCTGCTGAAGCCGGTCATCGAGGCGCAGCCGGACGCGGCCGCGTTCATCGGCCCGGGCCGCGGTCCGGACGTCGTGCCCGTCCGTGAACTGACCTTCCAGGCGCTCAAGCCCAACGCGCCGCACCGGTGGAAGGTCGTCGTCTTCGGCCAGAACCCCTACCCGAGGCCGGAGAGCGCCACCGGCATCGCCATGTTCGACAACACCTTCCACGACTGGAAGGACAGCCAGTTCGGCCGCGTGGTCAGCATCCGCTGCATCATCAAGGCGGCGGCGATGTGGAAGCACGGCATCCCCAAGAAGACCCCGATCGCCGACATACGCGCGCTGCTGAAGGAGCAGGACACCGTCCAGCCGCCGGAGTGGTTCCAGGCGATGCTCACCCAGGGCGTGCTGCTGCTGAACGCGGCCCTCACCGCGAGCGGCGACGGGACGACGGCGACCGACCGGCACACCGCGTTCTGGCGGCCGGTCGCCGAGCGGATCGTCGAAGAGATCCTCCGGGCCAAGCAGAACGCCGCCGAGGAGGACCGGGGCGTCGTCTTCGCCTGGTGGGGAGCGCACGCACGCAGTCTGAAGAAGGTCGTCCTCCGGCTCCAGGAGAAGTACCCCGAGGTCGAGGTCCGGCACATCGACCACGCCAACCCCGCGGCGCAGGGCGACATCTTCTGCGACGGCGACCACTTCGCCACGGTGAACGCGGCCCTCGCCTCACTGGGCGCCGACGAGATCGACTGGCTTCCGGCCAAGGGGTGGAACGAGCACGCGGCGCAGGGCGGCGGGGCGGGCGGCGACACCGCCGAGCGGATGGGCGCGTTCATCGCGTCCACCATGGAACTGCACCAGCTGTACCTCGAACGGCTCGCGAGCGTCAAGGACGAAGGGCTCGTCCTCCCCGCGATCACCGGTGTGTTCGACACCCCGCTGATGGACTTCCGCGAGGCCGTCGCCCCGGTGGCGGCACTGCTCTCCGGTCTGGACCGGCACATCGAGCGGTCGCACGCGTTCGGCACCGCGCGGGCGGACGAAACGGCCGGCGGGCTGACCGCCGAGGCGATCGCCGCCCTCTACCTCTACACCTGCGAGTCCGCGTTCTACCGGGAGATCAACGCCATCCTGCGCTCCCCGGACCGCAGCCGGATCGTCCCGTACCTGCCGTACCTGCGGCTGCTGTTCTCGGCGGTGTCACAGCTCCCCGCCCGCACCGAGCCGCTCTGGCGCGGGGTGTCGCTGGACCTGCGCGCGCAGTACCCGCTGGGGCGGACGGTGACCTGGTGGGGCGTGTCCTCCTGCACGCCGCAGCTCGGCGTGGCCCGGGGCTTCCTCGGCAGCCGGGGCCGGCGGACGCTCTTCCAGGTGCTCCCCGTCCGGGCCACGGGCATCCAGCGCTACTCCGCGTTCACCGGCGAGGAGGAGTACATCCTCCTGCCGGGCACCCAGCTCAAGGTGACGGACGTGAAGACCGAGCGCGGCGGTCTGTGCACCGTGACGCTGACGGAACTGCAGGAGCAGACCCTCGTCTCCTGAACGGGGCGGGCCGGGACGGACGATGGGCCGGGGTGGCCTGAGGGGCCGATGGGCCGGGGCCGCTCAGGTGTCGATGCGATGGGCGACCCAGAACGGGGCCAGGTCCTCGGCGGTGGCGGCCCCGGCCGCGGCCGTGAACGCGGCGGTGCTGCTCACGCCGTACCAGTGGGCGCGGGCGTAGCCGCGGAGCAGGCGGGCCATCGCGTCCGCTCCGATCAGCCGTCGCAGGTCGTGCAGCGCGCAGGCGCCGTAGTCGTAGACGACGGTCCCGTACCGGGCCGGGTGGTCGTCCCAGTACGCCATGCCGTTGGTGATCCGCTCCTGCGGATCCGACCACGCGACGGCGCTCCAGCAGCCCGCGCCGTCCCGGCCGAGGGCGAGGTCGGTGGCGTACTCGGAGAAGGATTCGTCCAGCCAGGGCTGGTGGTACTGGTCGTCGCCGACGATGCCGTACCACCACTGGTGCGCGATCTCGTGGACGAGTGCGCTCGTCTTCACCCGGTCCAGGACGAACCCCGGGTACTCCATGCCGCTGAACCAGAGGTCGTTGTCCAGCACGACGTCCAACTCGGCGTAGGGGTAGGCGCCGAACGCGCGGGCGTGCGCGTCCAGCGCGGACCCGGCGGTGGCCAGTATCGCCCTGGCGTCCGCCGGGGCGACACCGGCCACGGCGTGGACGGCGACCGCGACGCCGCCCGCGGAGCGGCCGGAGACGGTGAAGTACGGGCCCGCGGACCAGGCGAAGTCCCGCACCCGCCGGGCTGTCGCGGTGGTGACGGTTCGTCCGGCGGCGCCCGGGGTCTCGGCCGAGCTGCCGGTGGCCGGTACCCCGAGACCCGCCGGATGGTCGAGCACCACGGTGAAGTCGGCGGCCAGCGTGTAGAAGGACTCCCCGGTGTCGGTGAACGGGTCGAGGTGCCACCCGGCGGCGTCCCGCACCGCCAGCACCGGCAGGGCGTTGCCGAAGTGGCTGTACGCCCCGTGCCGACCGAACCTCCCGGCACTGTCCGGGAGTTCGGGAGCCCGGAGGTCGAGGTCGAAGCCGAGGGTGTGGCGCCCGCCGGGGCGCAGCGGCGCCGGCAGGACGATCCGCAGCACGGTGCACCCGGCCGACAGGACGGCTGCGGTACCCCCGAGCAGGTGCGTCACGGTGACGGGCGGCGCCGAGCAGCCCCTGCGGGCGTTGCCCCACAGCCGCAGGAAGACCTCCGGGAGCGGCTGCGCCGAGGCGTTGGTGAAGCTCACCCGCTCGTGCCCGGACCACTGGCCGCCCGAGGAGTCGCCGGTCAGCTCGACCGTGTAGGCGGCCGCCGCCGGCGTCCCGGCCGGCTCGGTGCGGCGCCCGCCGCCGGACGGCGTGAAGCCCGTCACGGTGGCGGTCAGCGCCAGGCAGGCGAGAAGGGCGGCCAGGAGCCGGGCGGCTGGGCTGCTCACGGGTGTTCCTCGGGAGTCGGCGGCAGGGCGGTGCGCGGGCCGGTCGGACCCGGGCCTCGGCCCTGTCGGCGGCCGGGACCGGAGCCGGGGCCAAGACCGGGACCAGGGCCGGGGCTGAGGCCCGGACCGGGGCCGGCGGCCGGGCGCTGGTTGGTCACCGGTGGCCGTTGCCCTCCCGCTGCCGCAGCACCGCCAGGTCCACCGCCCGGTCGAGGGCCGGCAGGCAGTCGGCGAGGTCGGTGTGGACCACGAACTCCACCGAGGCCACCGTGTGCAGGCCCTGGACCAGGAAGGTGTACTCCCTGCCGCGTTCCAGCAGCAGCACGATCGGCTTGTCGAAGGCGCTCGCCCACCCGATCTCGATGTGGGTGCCCGGGGAGGCCGGGTGGCCCGGCAGGGCGACGAAGACGTCGGCCTTGCGGATCTCGTCCTGGTCGAGCTTGGTGCACTGCTCCGGCCGCATCAGCTCCGCGCCCCACGCCTCCCGGCGGTGGGCGTTGTGCACGGAGATCCCCTGCGCCTCGAAGTGCTTGATCAGGACGTCGAACGGGGCCCGGGCCTCGGCCGGCATCTCTCCGGTCTCCGGGTCCAGGAGCTGGATGAACGGGCCGGCGAGGAACACCGAACGGATCCCCAGGTCGGGGCGGGAGCCATTGGTCAGCGTGATGGTCATCGGGATACCTCCGGAACAGCGCCGGTGCGCGGTGCGCGGTGTCGGGTGGGGGTCGGCCGGCGCGGTGGTGGGCCGGGCCGGCCGGGAGCTGGAGCGGTGGGCCGGGTCAGTCCTTGCGGAAACACTGGATGTAGGCGTCGCCGGTGGTGCCGCCGTGGGTGTACTCGGTGGTGTCGTACGCGACGAACGGGTGCCGCTCGACCCGGATCGAGCGGAAGTGCGGCAGGTACTGCCAGCGCAGCTCCGGCTTGGTGCTGAAGAACGGGAGGAACACCCCGCCGGGGCGCAGCACCCGGACGACCTCCGGCATGGTCCTGGCCCACAGCTCGGCGTCCGTCCAGACCTCCATGTCGAGGGCCGGGTCGAAGAACATCCCGTCGATGCTCTCGGAGGGCAGCTCGAAGACCCGCTGGAAGAAGTCGCCGCGCTCGATCGCGAGGTTGTCGGGCAGCTGGGGGTGCCGGGCCCGGAAGAGGTCCTCGACCTCGTCGAAGAGCTCCAGCACGGTGTGCTGCCGGGTCGCCGGGTTGCCGGCGATCCGCAGCGCGGACAGGCCGAGGCCCAGCCCCACCTCGTAGAAGTCCCGGCCGTACTCGCAGAGCATGTCGGCGCTGGCCCACATCAAGTCCCGCTCCCAGGCCTGCATGGCCTGCTCGCCGCCGATGCTGAGGGTCACCTCGCCGTTCTGCTCGATCAGTTCGATCGCGGGCTTGGTCTGGCTCTCCATGGTTCTCCCTTGGGGGTTGCGGGTGGGTCAGGCGCTCCGGGGGACGACCCCGAAGTGGCGCCGGGCCGTCGAGACGGCGAGGTCCTGCACGGCGAACACCGTGAAGTAGTAGGCCTGCGGGGCGGTGGCGGCGGCGAACCGCACACGGAACACGGCCTCCTCGGCCTGCCCGCCGGTGAGCCGGAGCCGGGTGGTGACCGGCTCCACCGTGGTGTCCTCGCGCAGGTAGCTCGGGACGAAGAGGCCCAGCCGGACCGGGCCGGTCCGGGCCGCGGTGACCAGGGCCCGGACCTCCAGCACCCCGCCCTGTTCGACCTCGTCCGCGGCGTGGGCGAGCAGCGTGGGGGCGTCCGGGAGCTGGAAGGTGACGTCGCCGCAGCGCATGCAGACGGCGCAGGTGGTGTCCAGGATGTGCGGGAGCAGGCCCCGTCGGGTGAACTCCTGGGCGGGGCGGCCGCAGTGGCAGGTGACCTCGCGCACCTGCCGGTCCAGGCTGCTGCGGTCGCCGAAGTGCGCGGGGTAGTTCATCAGTTCGTGCTCGGGGTTGGCCGCGACCTGCTCGGCGATCACGTGGTCGAGGGACTGCAGGTCGGCCGTCAGCGAGGCGTGGATCTGCTCGGGCGACTGGTCGGCGAGATGGGTCGGCCTGGCCACCCAGAGGTCGACCTTCCGGGCCAGTTTGGTCAGTCGGGGCCGCAGCGGATGGTTGTGCGGCAGCAGCTCCGAGCCCAGGTAGGCGGTGAGCCGGGCGCCCACGGTGAGCAGCAGCGGGTCGGGGCGGTGGTCCGCCGGGGCCGGGGGCGGCGGGGCGTCCTCCGGTGCTCCCGGCAGGCCGAAGCGCATGAACGCCGGGTAGGGGTGCGAACCGGCCAGGCTGGCGTTGAGGGTGTCGACGGAGTCCGCGCCGACCAGGGCGCCGTGCATCCAGGCGACGTTCTCCGGTCGGTCGGAGTCGTGCACCGACACGGCCGAGACCACCGTGCGGGCCGGGCCGTCGAGCGCGTTCAGCAGCAGCTGGTACTTCGGGTCGTACAGGGCGAGGTCCGCCAGCGGGCCGCTGTTGCACGCGCTGAGCACCAGCTCCACGGCCTCCACCCGGTTGAGCGGGACGAGCTTGTCCTCCGGCTTGTAGCAGGGCAGCCCGTAGGCGCAGCGCGGGCCGAGCAGCCCCGGCACGGCCGGGGCCGAGCCGTTGAGGCCGCAGATGGTGAACTCGCCGAGGTTGACGCTGTCGTCCTTGCCGTGGCCCTGGAAGGCCACCCGCCGCCACCGGGTGCCGAGGATCCGGGCCTGGATGTCCTCGCGGTCGAAGTCGCGGTCGTCGAAGACCTGGACGCCGGGCGGCCGGGGCGGCCGGTCGGTGTCGGTGAACAGGCCCACCGCGTCGACGTCGAGCGCCGGCTCCGCGTACTGCTTGGCGACGTTCCAGCCGACCGAGGCGTCGTCCCGGCCGCTCAGCAGGGTCAGCCCGTGACGCCGGCCGCGGTAGGTGGCCAGCAGCAGGGCCCGGACGGGGTCGAGGGTGAGCCGGTCGTAGCGGCCGACGAGCAGCAGCGAACCGCTGTACCGCTCCCGGAACGCCGCGACGTCCGCAAGCTCCTCCTCGGCGACCCAGCTCCGGGCGAGCGGGCGGGCCAGCTCCGCGAGCCCCTCGGGCAGCTGCGCCGCGCCGAGGACGATCCCGACGTCCAGCGGGTGCGGCTGCCGCAGGCCGCCGTACAGCCGGCCGGCGAGCTCGACGCTCTGCGCCAGGTCGGCGCGGTCCTCGGTCGGGACCGGCACCGGCAGGAGCTGCGGGGATGCCAGGAACTCCCGTACGGCCTGCGGTAACTGGTGCCGGGTCACCGGGCGGAACAGCGGGGCCGTCCCGGACGGCCGGTCGGGCCGCTGTTCGGTGGGGGCAGCGTTCATGGTGGACACCTCGTGTTGTCCGCGCCCGGAGCGCGGGGGAAGGGGGAAGGGGGAAGGGGGAAGGGGGAGCGGCTCGGCGCGCGAGCCGATGACGGGCCGACGTGGCCGACGGGTCGATGAGGCGGTATGTCGACGGGGCGATGGGTCTGCCGGGTGTTGCTCGACGGCGTGGTGCGCCGACAGGTCTCCGGTCCGGCGGGGGGTCTCGGGTGGCGGGCCCGGCCGTCATGCCGCGTACTCCACCACGGGCACCGCCCGCCGGGTCAGCAACCCCCGGCAGGCGAAGGCCAGTCCGGCGGCGGCCAGGGCGGTGCCGGTGGCCACGGCGAACACCGCGCGCGGCCCGAGCGGGTCCATCAGCAGCCCGCCGGCCTGCTGGCCCAGCGCGTCGCCCAGGACGGTGGCCAGCGAGGCCCAGGTGAACGCCTCGGCCAGCGACCGGCCGTCGGCGATGGCGCTCACCAGGGTCATCTCGCTGGCGGAGACCAGGGCGATGGGCGCGCTGCCCACCGCTAGGGCCAGCGCGAGGCCCACCTGGGAACCGGCGAGCAGGGTCAGACCCGTTCCGAGGGCGTAGGCCAGCAGCAGCCGGGGGAAGCGCACCTGGGGGGCCACCCGGGACTGGGCCCGACCCAGCCAGAGGGCGCCCAGGGCGCTGCCGACGCCCCAGCAGGCGTAGACCAGACCCGCCCCGCCCGGAGCCCCGTGCCGGTCGACGAAGGCCGGGATGGCCAGCGTCAGCAGGCCGATGGGCACCGCGGAGAGGGCCATCACGCCGGTCAGCGCCAGCAGGGCCGGCTCCCGCAGGGGTCCCAGGAGGTGACGGGTTCCCTGCCGGGCCGCGACCGCGGCGCCGGCGGAACCTTCGGCAGACTCGCCACCGGAGCCACCGGAGCCACCGGAGCCACCGGCCGCGTCGGCCCCGGCGGAGTCTTCCGCGGCTTCGGTGCCGGCCGGCAGCCGGGTGCGCGCGAGCCCCAGCGTGCCGAGACCGCCCACCACCGCGACCGTGGTGAGCGCCAGCCCCGCCGAGCCGACCAGCATCAGCGCCGCCAGCATCAACGGCGCGCCGATCACCAGGACCTCCGTGAGCAGGGCCTCCCAGAGGTAGGCCGTCTCGCGCTCCTCCTCCCGGAGCGGCAGCCGCGCCCAGAGCGATCGCATGCAGGCGTTCGCGGGTGGCAGCACCGCTCCGGCGACGACCGCAGCCGCGGGCTGCGCCCAGCCACCGGGGTGGGTGAACCACACGAGGACGGCGAGCGCCACCGGGTAGGCGACGGCGGTCGCCGTCAGCACCGCCGCACGGCCACGACGGTCGAGGTGGCGGGCGATCAGCGGACTGCCGAGGGCCATCCCCAGCGTGTAGAGGGCAGCGACCAGGCCGGCCTGGGCGTAGCTGCCGCCCTGCTCACGGACCGTCAGGACGAGGGCCAGTGACATCAGGTAGACCGGCAGCCTGGAGACGACGCTCCACCAGGCCGCCCCGGCCACCCGGGGGCGTGTGAGCAGATCGAGGAAGCGACGGGGCAGGCCGCTGGTCACGTGGTCGGTCTCCGTTCCGTGGCCGCACGGGGCGGCGGAGTCGGGTGCCGGGCCGCTGCGCGGGCGGGCGGCACGGCGGGATCAACTGGGGACGACGTCGGCCTCCCGCGCGGGCGCCACCTCGATCGTGAACCGGTCGAGCACCTCGCGCATACGGGTTTCCACCTCCTCCACCGACCCTCCCACGACGTGGGCGTACCCCGAGGCGTTGTGCGAGGCCCGGCGGGCCGTCACCCGGTCGCCGGTACGGACCTTGAGGACGGCGTCGACGACGCCGGGCATCCCCAGCAGCTCGTCCCGGGAGGTGATCCGCCGGATCGTCCCGGAGCCGGGCAGCGGCAGCAGCAGATCACCCGCACAGCGGCGCTCGCGGTAGTCCAGCTCGGGCCGTCGGCCGAGGTAGACCGCCAGGGTGGCGCCGAACACGTCGAAGCCGTACGCGTGGCCGTGGTTGGCGGGAATCTCGCAGCCCGCGAGCCGTACGCCGATCTCGCCCGCGTACACCTCGCCGTCGATCAGGAAGAACTCCATGTGGGCGTACCCGTGGTCGATGCCCATCCCGGTGACGATGCGCTGGACCAGCGCCCGCACGTCGACCGGCGGCCCTTCGCCGGTGCCGACGCTGATGTTGGCGTTCATCGCGCCGTCGACGATGTCCAGCGGGCGGCAGGGCATCGCGCTCGGCCAGGCGTCCAGGACCTCGCCGCCGAGGATGACCGCGCACACCTCCCACTCGGTACCGCCGAGGTGCTCCTCCACCATCCACTGCCGCGCGGTGAGGTCGATCCCGGCGAGGTCGCCCGGCCCGGCGAGCCGGTAGGTGTCCACGCAGGCGAACGAGTCCACCGGTTTGAGCACCACCGGCCAGCCGTGCCGCCCGGCGAACCGCTCGACCTCGGCGCCCGACCGCACCCGCGCGAACTCCGCCGTCCGCAGGCCGAGTTCCCGGAAGCGGGCCTTCATGGCGGCCTTGTCCCGGACCAGGGTCACCTGCTGCTCGGTCAGGTGCGGCAGGCCGGCCAGGGCCGCGAAGCGCTGGGCCACGGCCTGCCGCGGTTCCGACGGGTTGCAGAACCGGGTCGGCGGCACCGGCAGCCCGGCGGCCCACTCCCGGTACCGCTGCGCCTCCGCCGCCGGGGTGGCGCCCTCGCGCACCCAGAAGGCCGGCAGGTGCGCGGTTTCGAGGAGGTAGTCCTCCGGCAGGTCCAGGCGGTTCTCGGCGAACCGCAGCAGGACCAGCCGGTCGGCCAGCGCCCGGGCCGCGTAGCGGGTGAAGGACGACGGCCGGTCGTCCACCATCAACAGCACCTCGGTGTCGCTCACACCGCCTCCAGCACCTGGCGGACGGCCTTGGCGGCGAGGACCTGCTCCTCCTCGGGAAGCTCGGGGGAGAGCGGCACGCACAGGGTGCGGTCCAGGAGGTCCCTGGTCCGGGCGAAGCCGTCGCGGCTGAGCGCCAGTGGGGCGTCGGGGGCGTGGTTCCACGGGAAGCCGTCGCGGTAGAGCGAACGGCGGCCGGTGAGCACCGGGTGCTCGGGCAGCAGGTACTTCCCCAGCGTCCAGTTGGCGATGCCGGCCGCGGTGAGCGCGGCCACCGCGGAGTCCCGCAACTCCTTGCTCTCGCAGCGGAACCGCAGGCTGACCTTCACGTCGCCGGCGGCCCGGGGCCGGACCTCCAGGTCGGGCCGGTCGGGCAGCTCGGACATCGCGATGGCGTACATCCGCTCCAGGCCGGCCAGCAGTTCGTCGAGGTGCCGGAACTGCTGGCACTGGACGGCCGCGACCTGCTCGCTGGTCACGAAGTTCTCGCCGAAGTGGGCGTCCTGGTTCCACGTCGGGTAGTGGCCGGGGACCCGGGCCGAGCCGTGGTCGTGGTAACAGCGCATGGTCGACCAGGCGCTCTCGTCGTTGGTGACGACCAGCCCGCCCTCGCCCGAGGTGAGGACCTTGTTGTGGTGGAAGCTGAACGTCCCGGCGTAGCCGGCCGTCCCGACCCGCCGGCCGTCGGGGAAGCGGGCGCCGAGGGACTGCGCGCAGTCCTCGACGAGGTACGGCACCCCGGCCGGCAACGGCGCCACCGTGCCCTCCATGTGGGCCACGATCACCCGCTGCGCGTCGGACGGCACCAGCGTCGGGTCCATCGAGAGCGAGTCGTCGGCGTCGACCAGCACCGGGATCAGGCCGCACGACAGCACCGCGCCGGCCACCGCGACGAAGGTGACCGCCGGGATGTGGACCAGGTCACCGATGGCCGGACGGGTGGAGATCAGCGCGAGGCGTAGCGCCTCCGTGCAGTTGTGGACGGCCAGGGCGTGGCCCGCGCCCAGCCGTTCGGCGACCGTCCGCTCCAGCTGGGAGGCCATGCTCTCGGTCTCGGTCTGGTAGCGGAACAGGACCTGGTGCTCGATCACCTCGCGCAGCTCCGACATGTCGGACCAGTCGAGGTAGTTGGCTCCGTAGGGCAGGAAGCGCTGCCCGAGTCGCTTGTCGAGTGTGCTCATGGGGTGTCCGACTCCGTGATCGGCTGCGCCGAACCGTCGACGACCATCTCCTGGCCTCGGTGGTTGCGGAGCAGCAGGCCTTCGGGGATCTGGGTGAAGGAGGGCGGCGAGATGGGGATCTTGCCGATCTTCGTGGTCAGGACGTACTGGGGGACGCCGAACCCGGTGATGTGGCCCTGGAGACCGGCCATGATCTCCCAGCCCTTCTCCACCGACGTCATGAAGTGCGAGACCCCGGTGACGTTGTCGCAGTGGTAGAGGTAGTACGGCCGGACCCGGATCCGCAGCAGCTCGGTCATCAGCGTGCGCATGGTGTCGACGTCGTCGTTGATCCCGCGCAGCAGCACCGTCTGGTTCCCGACCGGGATCCCGTGCCGCAGCAGGCGGTCGACGGCCGCCGCGGCCTCCGGGGTGATCTCCTTCGGGTGGTTGAAGTGGGTGTTCAGCCAGATCGGGTGGTACCGCTCCAGCATCGAGCAGAGCCCCTCGGTGATCCGCTGGGGCAGCAGCACGGGGAACCGGCTGCCGATCCGGATGATCTCCACCGAGGGGATCGCCCGGAGCCCGGCGATGATCTCCTCCAGCTTGCCGTCCTGGTACGAGAGCGGGTCGCCGCCGGTCAGCAGGACGTCCCGGATCTCGGGGTGGTCGGCGATGTAGCGCAGGTCCTCGTCGTACGAGCCGCCCTCGTCGTCGCGGAAGTAGGTGCCGTCGACGTCGGTGGTGTGGAACTTGCGCGTGCAGTGGCGGCAGTAGACCGGGCAGGCCTCGGTGATCAGCATGATCACCCGGTCCGGGTACTTGTGCACCACCCGGTTGGTCTTGCGGTAGTAGGTGTCCCCGACCGGGTCGACCTCGGCGCCGGGGAACTCCATCAGCTCGCCGAGGGCCGGCACCGCCTGCTGCCGGACCGGACAGCCGGGGTCGTCCGGGTCCATCAGCGAGGCGTAGTACGGGGTGACGCTCCAGCGGTACTTGCCCGCCACCCCGGAGATGGCCTTCTCCTCGTCGGTGCTGAGGTTGATCCACTGCCGGGCCTTGTCGACGGTGGTGATGCGCCGACGCATGTGCCAGCGCCAGTCGTCCCAGTCACTCTCCGGGACCCTGGGACGGATCAGTTCGGGGCGGGTGACAGCCGTGGATTCGCGGACGGTGTCGGACATGGCGGCTCCAGCACGACGTGGTCGACGGGGGTGGGGTGGCCGGAACGGGCGGGGCCGGACCGGCAAGCGGACGAGGAGGGGGAACGGACGGGGGCGAGGAGCTCACAGCGGGGCGAGCGCGAGTTGGCGCAGCGTGCGGGCGACCCGCTGCGCGCCGCGCAGGTCGTCCAGGGCCGGGTCGAGGAGGTGCCACGGACCCGCCGCCGTACCGCCGGCGGCGGTCGTACCGCTCGCCTGGGGCGGCGCCCAGAGGCCCGGATCACCCGGGTCCTCGGCCGAGGGCAGCGGCAGGACCTCGGCGACCCTGTCGGCCAGGTCCCGCTGGGCGGGCCCGAGCGGTGGCAGCAGGGCCAGCGGTGCCCGCCGGGCCTGGGCGAGGGCGAGCGCCCCGAGCACCGGCGAGGCCAGGAACACGGCGGCGTCGGCGTGGAGCGCGTCCGGGTCGACCTCGGTGGCCCGGTGCACCCGGAGGCCCGGCCGCCCGGCGAGGCCTCCCAGGGCGGACCGCAGGAGTTCGAGCCCGGTGTCGGCGACCACGGTGCAGCTCCCGGTGCGCTCCAGCGCGGCGTCGGCCAACGCCGGCAGCGCTCCGGTGGCGAAGGCCTCGGCGTCGGCGTCGGGAACGTGCCAGAGGGAGAGCAGCAGGAGGGTGCCGGTGCGCCGCCGGCTCCTGCCGGTGCGCTGCGGTGCGAGGACCCCGGTCGGCCGTGCGCCTCGGGCGGCGGGCCCGGACGCCGGCAGCCACCCGGGCCGGTGGGCCCGTGCGAGTGCGCGCTCCGGTGGCGCCCCGGCTGCGGGCGGGCCCACCGGGTGACCGGAGGTCAGGTGCACCACCGGCACGCCCAGGCCCAGCAGCCGCTCGGTGGCCGCCACGTCGTCGCAGACCAGTGCGGCGACCGGGGGAGGGTCGAGGTCGGCGGGGCCGACCCGGCGGAGGTCGCCGAGGTGGGCGGCCACCCGGCGCAGGGCGAGCGTCGAGTCCAGCTGGTCCGCCCGGGCACTCAGCAGGACGGGCGGGCCGGGCACGACGGCGGCCGTGGCGGCCGGCCCGGCGGGTGCGCCCCGGGTGCCCGGTGCACCCGCGTCGAGGTGCGCCGGGGCCTTCTGGCCGGAACTCAGTAGTGCCATGGTCCCACCGCCCCGAGCCGGGCCACGTCGTCGCTGTATCCGGCGGCCGTGGTGGAGCACCCGTTGCACACCGCGGGGCCGCGCTCGCGGAACCAGTCGGCGTGGGACCGGAAGACCGGGGTGTCCAGCCGGATCACCCCCTGCTCCCGCAGCGGGGCGCCACCGGGCCCGTCGTCGCCCTCGCGGTGCGGGATGCAGCTGCACGCGTACATCCGCCCGTACTTGCCGTCGATGTAGATGACGTCGTCCGCGACGTGGCAGAGCGGCTCGGCGGCGCGCGGGGTGACGGACCGGGTGAAGTACCGCTCCTGCTCCTGCGGGGTGTCGCCGTAGAAGCGCTTGCCCATCGGGACCAGCCGCTCGGCCGGGTCGGCGTCGTAGATCGGATCGCAGACGCCGCGGACGTGATCGGCGTCGGGGTAGGTGATGCTGCGGTCGAGCTTGAGGGCGGACAGCTCCCACTGGCGCACCCCCGCCTCGGTCAGGACCTCCTGCAGCCTCGGCATCTCGGTGTAGTTGTGCGGTCCGACTACGGTGTTGACCCTGGGCAGGACGCCGAGCTTCGCGGCGTCGCGCAGGCCGGCCAGCCCACTGTCGAACATGCCGGGGGACCGCCGGTAGACGTCGTGGGTGGCGCCCGAGGCGCCGTCCAGGCTGACGATCACCTGGGCCAGGCCCGCCGCGGCCAGCGGGGCGGCCATTCGGGGCAGCAGCGAACCGTTGGTGATGAGGGACATCTTCATCCCGCCGGCGGTGCCCGAACGCACCAGCTCCACCACGGCCGGGTGCATCAGCGGCTCGCCGCCGGTGAACCGGACATAGCCCACGCCGGCCTCCCGGGCCTTGGGCAGCAGGTCGTCGAAGTCCTCCCGGGAGAAGCGGAAGGTGTCGCGGGAGAGGGCGAACTCGCACATGAAGCAGTCGGCGTTGCAGGCTTCCAGGATCCGGATGAAGAGGTAGCGATCACGTGCACGCACGGAGGGGGGACCTTCCAGACGACTCACGGGACGGGGGGCGGTGGCGGGCGGTGCGCCCGGGGCGGGCGGGTCAGGAGGGCCGGTCCGGTGCGCCCAGGACGCCGAGCAGTGCGTCGGCCACCTGGCCCGCCCCGCCGGTGCCGATCGTGGTGGTGAGCGCGCCCCAGTCGGTGACCCCGGTGGACCGGTGCAGCGCCGCCAGGACGCCGTCGCGCAGGGCGTGGCGGACGGCTCGGTGGTCGTCGCCGACCGCCGCCCGCCCGATCGAGTCGTAGATCAGTTCGAGGGCGTTGTCCTCGCCCTCGGAGCGGAGCGCCAGCGCGCCGTCCTCGACCAGCACGTCCTTGGGCCATCGCACCCGCAGCGGGGCTCCGAGCGCCTGGCTGTGGTAGCGGCCGTTGAAGATCTGGCTGAGGTTCTGCGGCGGCAGGCAGACGGTGGGGATGTGCAGGCCGCCCGCCTCCAGCAGGGTGGTCAGACCGGGTGAGGTGAGCAGGACGTCGCTGTCGGCCAGCCGCTCCAGGAACGCGCCGTGCCCGAGCGGGCCGGTGGTCGTCCGGGGCGGGGCGATCGACGCGTCGACGAGCCGGCCCGCCAGATCGGCGGGCAGGTTGCCGGCGACGTGCACCTCCTCCACCCCGTGGGCGGCCAGGGCCTCCAGGGCGGCCGGGACGACCAGGCTCGGATAGTGCTCCGGATCGCCGAGCTTCGGCGCGCGCAGACCGCCCAGGCTGACCAGCGCCCGGCGGTACGGGCGGCCGGTGCCCCTGCGGGCTCCGGCGGGCGCCGGCTCCGGGGCGCGGGGCCCGGCGATGACGGCCTCGACCCAGCGCAGCGCCCGGGCGTCGGCCAGGACGTCCAGGCACTCGGGTGGCAGCTCCACGCTCTTCTGGGCGCAGTACACCGTCGCGTCCAGTGGTAGCGCGGCCCGGTCGCCCTCGGACCAGAGGAAGGGCAGGCTGTCGACGAACACCGTGGGCACACCGGCGGCGAGCAGCGCCGTCGCGGCCGCGCCGTCCAGGACGACCACGGCGGCCCGTACCCCCTGGGACCGCACGAACTCCCGTACCGCGGGGGCCAGTCGGCCGGGGTCGTCCGGCAGGTCGTGCCAGGCGTCCACCGCGTGCTCGGCGAGCAGCGGTCGGCCCAGCCCCGAGGCCAGCCCGACGAACCGCAGGGGAGGGGCCGGCCGGTCCCGCAGGGCGGAGAGCACGGCGCTGAGCTTTCCCGAGCTGCCCCAGCCGAATTCCGCTCCGACGAGTGCGACGGTGGCGGGACCGGAGCGCGAGACGTGGTGGTCGGAGTGCGCAGCGAGATCGGGTGACATCGGATATCTCTCGCCTTCCTGGCAGGGCCGGCAGGGTCGGGATCAGCGGGAGTGCGGCCGCGCACGCAATCGCAGGGCGTCTCGGGAGAGATCACGCTGTTCTGCGGCGCGGCTTCCTTCGGGTACAACCGTTCCGTAGACGCTTGATCGATACAAGGCCTTTTACCGGTATTCCGACTTGTGAGTGAATAGCGCGATGGAGCGACTAACTATCATCCGATGAACGCGAGTTGATGATCCATCGGCCGGGCGCAATCGCCTCCGGTCCGGTCGCCGAAATTGGATCGCCCACCGAGCGTCCGCCCGCTAGAATCCGCTCCCATGGGCTACCTCGAAGCCACCGGTCTCGGTCATGTCCTCGCCGACGGCCGCGAGCTCTTCCACGACGTCTCGTTCCGTGTGCCGGCCGGTGAGACGGTCGCGCTCATCGGTGACAACGGTGCGGGCAAGACCACGCTGCTGCGCATACTCGCGGGCGAACTCCCCGCGCGGCGCGGGTCCTTCCGCAGCCAGGGCGCCGTCGCGGTCATGCCGCAGTTCATCGGCAGCCTGCGCGACGACCGCACGGTCCGGCACCTCCTGCTCACCGTCGCGCCGCCGCCGCTGCGGGCCGCGGCCGCCGCCCTCGACGCGGCCGAGCTCGCCATGATGGAGGTAGACGACGAGCCCACCCAACTGCGCTACGCACAGGCCCTGGTGGACTGGGGCGAGGCCGGCGGGTACGACCACGAGGTGCTCTGGGACACCGTGACGGTCGCCGCGCTCGGCACCCCGTTCCAGGTCGCCCAGTACCGGGAGGTCTCGACGCTGTCCGGCGGCGAGCAGAAGCGGCTCGTCCTGGAGGCGCTGCTCCGCGGCCCGGCCGAACTGCTGCTGCTGGACGAGCCGGACAACTACCTCGACGTCCCCGGCAAGCGCTGGCTGGAGGAGCAGCTGGCCCAGACCCGGCAGGGCGTGCTGCTGATCACCCACGACCGGGAGGTGCTGAGCCGCACGGCCGGCCAGGTCGTGACGCTGGAGGGCGGCACCGCCTGGACGCACGGCGGTGGGTTCGCCACCTGGGCCGACGCCCGGGAGGCCCGCTGGCAGCGCGCGGCGGAGCTGCGGCAGCGCTGGAGCGAGAAGCACGAGCAGCTCAAGGAGCTGGTCCGGACGCTGCGTCAGCAGTCGTCCATCAGCGACGAGATGGCCTCGCGCTACCACGCCGCCCAGACCAGGCTGGCGAAGTTCGAGGAGGCCGGGCCGCCGCCCGCGCCGCCGCGCCGCCAGCGGGTCGCGCCGGACCTGCGCGGCGGCCGGACGGGAATCCGCGCGATCACCTGCCAGAGCCTCGAACTCAGCGGGCTGATGCGGCCGTTCGACCTGGAGGTGTTCTTCGGGGACCGGGTCTGCGTGCTCGGTTCGAACGGGTCCGGCAAGAGCCACTTCCTGCGACTGCTGGACGAGGCCGGCGGGGACGCGGCCCCGACGGTGGCGCACAGCGGTGCGTGCCGGCTGGGCGCGCGCGTCCGGCCCGGGCTGTTCGCCCAGACCCACCGGCACCCGGAGTGGGCCGGCCGGACGCCGGCCGAGATCCTCGGCGCCGGTGAGGGCGACCGCCCCGGGCTGGACCTGGAGCGCGCGATGTCCGCCCTGAGCCGGTACGGGCTGGCCGGGGCCGGCCGGCAGAACTTCGAGACCCTGTCGGGCGGTCAGCAGGCGCGGTTCCAGATCCTGCTGCTGGAACTGGCCGGGGCGACGCTGCTGTTGCTGGACGAGCCGACCGACAACCTCGACCTCATCTCGGCCGAGGCCCTGGAGGAGGCGCTGGCCGCCTTCACCGGGACGGTGGTGGCGGTCACCCATGACCGCTGGTTCGCCCGGGTGTTCAGCCGCTTCCTGGTCTTCCGGGCGGACGGCCGGGTGGTGGAGGCGGACGAACCGGTCTGGGACGAGGGGCGGGTCAGCCGCGTCCGGAGCTGACCGACCCCCGGAGCTGGTCGACCCCCCCCGGGGGGTGGCTCGGCGCCCGGGAGTCCGTCAGACCCGGTGCACCGTCCGGCCTCCGAGGACGGTGCGGACCGGTCGCAGCCGCGCCAGCTCGTCCGACGGGCAGTTCAGCGGGTCGGCGGGCCAGAGGGTCAGGTCCGCCAGCGCCCCGGGCCGCAGGCTGCCGCGCGTTCCGGCCTCGCCGACCAGTCGGGCCGCGTCGACCGTGTGCAGCGCGATCGCCTCGGCCCGGGTGATCGCGTGCTCGACGCCCTGCGCGCCGGCCACGGTCTGCCGGGTCGTCATGCCCCAGACCGAGACCATCGCGCCGTAGGGGCCGACCGGGAAGTCGGAGCCGGCCGCGAGCAGCGCCCCCTCGTCCAGCCACTCGCGCAGGGGGAAGATGCCACGCACCCGCTCGCCGCCCCAGGCCCGGATCTGGGCCGTCGCGGCGTCGTGCAGCAGCGGGTGCTGCACCGTGACCGGGACACCGAGCGCGATCGCCCGCGCCCGCTGGTCGGCTCGGGCCAGCCCGCCGTGCTCGACGACCAGTGTGCCCGGGGCCAGCCCGGGGCGGTCCTTGATCACCTGCTCGTACACGTCGAGCAGGGTGCGCAGCCCGCGGTCCCCCCAGGCGTGGACGCCGACCCGCCAGCCGCGCGCGACCACCCGGTCGACCGCCGCGGCCAGCTCCTGCGGGTCCCAGAGCAGTGTGCCGTGGTAGCACGGGCGACCCTCGTACGGTTCGTCCAGCGCGCCCGCCTCGATGCCGCCGTCGATGCCGAACTTGACGCCCCAGACGCTCAGCCACGCATCGCCCCCGGCGCGCCAGGGCTCCATCCGGTCGAGCAGCTCGTCCACCTGCCCGGGCGTGCGGGCGCCGAAGCCGGAGACCAGGGCCCGCACCCGTACGCTCAGCGCGCCGGCCTGCCGGGCGGCGCGCAGCACGTCGAGGTCGTCCACCGGGACCAGGCAGTCGCGGACCGTGCCGATCCCGGTCGCGGCGTAGTCGGCGGACGCGGCCCGCAGGCCCTCGATCCGGTCGGCGAGCGCCGGGCGCGGCAGCACCCGCTCGGCCAGCGCGACCGCCTTGTCGACCAGTCGGCCGGTCAGCCGGCCCCGGTCGTCGCGCTCGATCACGCCGCCGGGCGGGGCGTCGGTGCCGGCGGTGATGCCGGCGCGGCGCAGCGCGGGAGTGTTGAGCACCATGTTGTAGGCGCCGCGACGCACCAGCACCGGGTGCTCGTCGGTGGCCGCGTCGAGTTCCTCGGTGCGCGGCAGGCGCTGTTCGGCGAGGTTGACCTCCTGCCAGTTGATCGTGGTGCGGATCCACTGCCCGGGGGGCGTGCTCGCCGCTCGTTCGCGGATCAGGCCGAGGAACTCGTCGAGGTCGCGGGCCCGGTGGACCGGGACGTCGTGGACGCTGTGCGCGGCGAGGATCAGATGGGTGTGGGTGTCGTCGAAGGCGGGCAGCACGGTGGTGCCGGGCAGGTCGAGCACCTCCGTCCCCGGGCCGATCAGGTGGTCCAGGCCGTCGGCGGCGGCGGACAGCGCGGTGATCCGCTCGCCGGTGACGGCCAGCGCGCGGCGCGGCGCCTCGCCGGGGACGAGCGTGTGCACGGCGCCGGATCGGATCAGCAGGTCGGCGGGGGTGCGGTCGGTCACGGCGACTCCTCGGGCGCTACAGCGGTCGATCGGGATGCGGGGGCGGTTCGAGCGGTGCCAGCCCGGTGACCTTCTCGACGTGCCGCAGGCTGGGCTCGGCGAGCAGCCCGTGCAGTTCGGTGAAGACCGCGCGGGCCGCGACGGCGTTCCAGTCCGCCGGCAGCAGCGGCGCCGGGAGTCCGGGGTCGAGGTAGGGCAGCCGGCGCCACTGGGTGAGCATCGGGACGTACGTGCGGAAGGCCTCGACCGCCTCGATCCGCGGGAACGGGCGCAGGTCGGCGGCCACCTGGCCCCAGGCCTCGGTGAACGCGGCGTACTGCGCCTCGATCGCCGGGAAGTCCCACCAGGAGCCGACCGCCGAGCGCAGCTCGGCGAACCCGGCGTACTCGGAGAGGAAGAGGTGGACGTACGCGCTCAGCCCGAGCCGTTCCAGCAGCCGCCGGGCGTCCGGCAGCACCCGGGCGGGTGCCAGCCAGACGCCGGGGGCGGCGTTGCCGAAGCCGAGCCAGCTCAGCCGGGAGCGCAGCTGGTGGCGGTTGGCCCGCTCCGACTCCGGCACGGAGAAGACCGCGACCACCCAGCCGTCGCCGAGTTCGGCGGGCTCCAGGCTGTGGAAGATCCGGCGGTCGCCCTCGTCGAAGACCGGGCCCATCGCGGGGCTCAGCCGGTAGCCGTTGCCCTCGCGCCGTTCCTGCAGCAGGGTGCCGGCCTTCTTCAGCCGGGAGATCGCCGATCGGACGGCCTGGGCGTCGGCGTCCAGCTCCGCCATCAGGACGATCAGGTCGGCTATCGAGATCCAGCCGCCGAGCCGGCGGACGAACTCGCCGTAGATCGTGTGGATCAGGGAGCTGGGGGGCGTCTTGGGGCTGGGGAGTGTGGAGTCGGGGGGCGTCGTGGAGCCGGGCGGTGTCCGGCCGATCGGCCCGGGCCCGTGCCGTTCGGCCGAGGGCTCCCCGGGGCGTGGCGTGTTCTCCGGCATGGCGGCGCTCCTCCCGTGCCGACCTCTCCTGCCGACCGTCCGGCGTGATCATACTGTCGGAGCGCAGCCCAGGGGTCCGGACGGCGACGCGGCGGGCGGTTGCGGAACGGACCCGGGCGGCCGGGAGTGCGGTCCGGCGGGCGGCGCCCCCTGGGCCGGCGGCGCGCTGTCGGCGTAGGCGCCGGAGAGCAGCGCCCCGGCGCCCGGGGCGAAGGCGGGCAGCCCGAGCGCGCGCAGCAGTTGGTGGACGGTGCAGATCGCGGCCGAGACCACCGGTTTGCCGAGCCGCTGCTCGGCCTCCTCGACGGCCGCCAGCGAGGGCATCTGCACACAGGCGGAGAGCACCACGGCGTCCGCCTCGGCGTGCGCGAGGCGCGCGGCGATCCCGGGCAGCCGGGCCGGGTCGTGGGCGGCGACCGCCAGGTTGTCGGGGATCTCCAGGGCCGCGTGGTCGGTCACCGCGATGCCCTCGTGCGCCAGGTAGTCCACCACCGTGCGGGCGAGCGGCCGGAGGTAGGGCGCGACCAGGGTGACCTTCTTCGCCCCGAGCACGTGCAGCCCGGCCACCAGGGCACCGGCGCTGGTCACCACCGGTGCCGGCGCGCCGTTCTCGACGGTGCGCCGGTGTAGGCGCTGCTCGGACTCGCGGTGGTAGCCGGGCCCGGTGCTCATGACGGCCACCAGGCACGCGTAGCCGAGCACGTCGACCCGGGCGTCGGAGAGTTCGAGTGCGCAGCGGTCCGAGTCGGCGTCCATCGCGCGCAGTTGCTCGGGGGTGACCCGGGTCATCCGCATCCGGCTGGAGTGGAAGGTGAAGCGTTCGGCGGCGACCGCCTCCCGGGCCCGCAGCAGGGCCGGGACCTCGGTCTCCATGGTGACGTTGGAGCTCGGGACGATCTGGCCGATCCGGTAGGTCCTCATGCCCGCGGCCCGTCGTGGTGGCCGGCGAGGTCGTGGGCGCGGGCGTCGACGACCGGGTTGGCGAGCGTGCCGATCCGTTCGACGGTGGCCTCCACCAGGTCGCCGGGCTGCAGGAACTGCGGCGGCACCTGTGCGGCGCCGACGCCGGACGGCGAGCCGGTGGCGATCACGTCGCCGGGCTCCAAGGTCATCCCGGAGGAGATGTCGGCGATCAGCCGGGCGATGCCGAAGAGCATGTGACGGGTGTTGGAGTCCTGCATGGTCACGCCGTTGACCTTGAGCGAGAGGTCGAGGTCCTGCGGGTCGGGGATCTCGTCGGCGGTGACCACGACCGGCCCGAACGGGCAGTAGGAGTCCTGGCCCTTGGAGAAGAACCACTGCCCGGACCGGCGCTGGTCGCGCGCGCTGACGTCGTTGACGATGCTGTAGCCGAAGACGTGCCGCAGGGCATCGGCTTCGGCGACCCGCCGGGCGGTGCGGCCGATCACCACGGCCAGTTCGCACTCCCAGTCGAGCTGCTTGGTCAGGTCGGCGTTGTGCAGGATCGGCCCGCCGGGGCCGGTGACGGCGGTGGCCGGCTTGTCGAACAGCACCGGGCGGTCGGGCAGTTCGCGCTCGGTGTCGAGCGAGCGGTGCGATTCCTCGACGTGCTCGACGTAGTTGAGGCCGATGCCGACGATCTTGCCGGGGCGCAGCGGCGCGCACAGCGTGACCTCGGCGAGCGGCAGCGAGGCGCCGGCCGGCGCGTCGGCCAGCAGCGCCCGGGCGGTGGCCAGGGCGGGCTCGCCGGCCCGGATCAGCGCGGCCAGGTCGCCGGGCAGGTCGGCGCCGGCGGCGGCGGCGAGCGCCGCGAGGTCGGCCACCCGGTTGCCGGTCCGGGCGCCGAGGCGGGGCGCGTCGCTGCCGCCGGCACGGTAGCTGAGCAGATGCATCGAAGGCTCCTCAGGGAAGGACGGGCTGGTGGCCGTCGTTGTCCGGGTGCGACTCCTCGCGGTACATGCCGAGCGAGCGCATCACCGGGAAGTCGTTGAACGAGAAGAGGCAGGCGTCCTCGCCCGGGTCGAGGTTCGCGTGCTCGTGCCAGGCCCAGGAGGGGACGACGAAGATGTCGCCCCGCTGCCACGCGAAACGCCGCCCGGCGATCACCGAGACGCCCCGGCCCTTGGCCGCCGTGTAGACCACCGAGCCGGTGTGCCGGTGCGCGAGGGTGGCCTGGCCCGGGCGCAGCAGTTGCAGGTGGGCGCTCATGGTCGGCATCACCGGACCGCCGGTGACCGGGTTGGTGTACTCCATGATCACGCCGTCGTACGGGGATCCTTCGCTCGCCCGGGCCAGCCGGCACAGGGCCGCGTAGCTGGGCTCCCAGGGCCAGCCGAGCAGGGGGGAGTACGGGCGGCTCCACTTCTCGACGCCGTACGGCAGCAGCGTGCCGGCGTAGCTGAGCAGCGAGGAGTTCACCACCGCGCCGGGCCGCTGGTAGAGCTCGGGGTGGACTTCGTAGAAGCCGGCGTCGAGCGCGTTGACCAGCGGGATGTCCAGTCCGTCCTGCCAGATCACCGGTTCGTCGGAGTTCTCGTTGCCGTGCTCGTGCCAGGTGTTGTTCGGCGTGATCGCGAAGTCGCGCGGCCCGACGGCGAGTTTCTGGCCGTCCACGATCGTCCAGGCGCCGGTGCCCTCGTGCACGAAGCGCAGCGCGGCGGCCTGGTGGCGGTGCGCGGTCATCGCCTCGCCCGGGCCCATGATCTGCAGGCCGGTGTACAACAGGCCGACGGCCGCGCTGAGTTCGCGCCGGCCGGGGTTGACCAGCATCACCACCCGGCGACCGGCGTCGTCCGCCCGGACCAGTGGCAGCGCTTTGCGGACCAGCGGTGCCAGGTCGGCGTAGCGCCAGAGCACCGGGACGGACTTCGGCTGCGGGTACCAGGGCTCGATCTCGTTCGCCACCGTCCAGAGCGCGCCCGCCTCCTGTTTGGCCAGCTCCTCGTAGTAGGCGGCGAGTTCGGGGCTGTCCCCGACCCTGGCCCGGCCCAGCCGGGTGTCGTCGTAGTCGTTCACGCTTCCTCCAGGTGGGTGCCCGGCTCCGGCGGCTCGTCGGGCCGGTGCCCGTCGGTGAACTGCACGGGCCGGTGCGGGCGGTTGTCGACGTGCAGCCGGAAGACGTCGAACCGGTTGTAGTGACCGACGATGTCGTGCATCTGCTTGGGCCGGATGCAGGCGGCGAGGTCGATCTCGGCGTAGACGATGCCCTCCTCGTCGACCAGCGGCTCGGTGACCGGGCGCCCGTCCGGGCCGAAGACGCCGGAGAGCGCGGCGCGCGGACGGGCGAGCTGCTTGCGCACCTGCTGGTCCTCACCGGCCACCAGGTCGACGATCTCGGGCGAGATCGTCGAGCAGGACACCACGGTGAAGACCTTGCCCTCGAAGCAGTGCGCGGCCGCGCGCAGCGCGATGGCCTCCGCCATGTCGTAGTCCTCGGGCGCGACCGGCAGTGCGATGTAGCTCGCGGCGTGCACCAGTTCGCCCTGGGCGAGCAGGGTGAAGCGGGCCAGCGGGTTGGTGTTCTCGCCGCAGGCGAGCACGCCGAGCGGGCCGACCGGTGTGCGGTGCACGACCAGCGAGCTGCCGTCGCCCTGGGCCCAGGTCAGCTTCTCGGCCCAGGTCGGCACGAGCTTGCGGTGCGCGCCGAGCAGCCGGCCGTCCGCGTCGATGGTCAGCATCGTGTTGTACAGCGTGCCGACGCCGTGCCGGCCGCGCTCGTTGACGCCGATCACCAGGACCACCCCGGCCCGGCGGGCGGCGGCGCACAGGGCGTCCACCTGCGGGCCGGGCACGTCGATCGAGGAGAGGTAGAGGCGTTCGAACCAGGGCGATCCCTGGAGGGGGTTCATCGTCCAGTTCCAGTACGGGTAGCCGGGGACGAACACCTCGGGAAAGACCACCAGGGCGGCGCCGTGCGCGGCCGCCTCGGCGATCAGTGCGACGGCCTTGTCGACGGTGGCGTCCGGGTCCAGGTAGACGGGGGCGGCCTGGACGGCGGCGGCGGTGAAGCGGGGCAGGTGGGGCATCCGGTCCTCCCTCAGTTCGGCGCGGGTTCGGTGGGTCGGCGCTCGGCGGGCCGGCGTTCGGTGCACGTGCGCTCGGCGGGCTCGCGCTCGGTCCGGTGCTCCGGCCGGTCCGGTGTCGGTGACGGCTCCGGCGGCGGGGCGTCGGGGCGGCCGGGCAGCCAGCGGCGGTGCACCGGCGCCGCCGTCTCCGGCAGCAGCCGCAGCCGCGGCGCGACCCGGTCCGCGCCGGGCCCCGGGGGCCGGCGGCTGCCCGCCTGCCAGGGCTGTGGCCAGCGCGCGCCGGGCCCCGTGTAGCCCTGCTCGGCTGCGGCGTGCAGCGTCCACAGCGGGTCGTACAGCTGCGCCCGGCCGACCGCGACCAGATCGGCCCGACCGGCCAGCAGCACCGAGTTGGCGTCGTCGTGGCCGGAGATCGCGCCGACCGCCACGGTCGGGACCTCGGTGGCGTGGCGGATCAGGTCGGCGAACGGCACCTGGAAGCCGCGTCCGTACGGCACCCGCTGGTGCGCGACCACCTCGCCGGTGGAGACGTCCAGGGCGTCCGCTCCCGCGTCGGCCAGCGCCCGGCAGATCGCGACCGCCTCCGCCTCGGTGGTGCCGCCCGGCGCCCAGTCGGCGGCCGAGACCCGCACCACGACCGGTTTGCCGGCCGGCCAGGCGGCCCGCACCGCGGCCAGCACCTCCAGCGCCAGCCGCAGTCGGTGCTCCGGCGGACCGCCGTAGTCGTCGGTCCGCCGGTTGGTCAGTGGTGAGAGGAAGCCGGAGACCAGGTGGCCGTGGCCGAACTGCAGCCCCAGCACGTCGAACCCGGCCCGGTCGGCGCGGGCCGCGGCGGCCGCGAAGTCGGCGACCACGCCGGCCAGGTCCGCCGCCGAGGCCTCGTGCGGCGGCGGACCGGCCGCGTCCCAGGGCAGGGGTGAGGCGGCCAGCGTCGGCCAGCCGTCCGCGAGCGGGCGCCCGATCCCGTCCGGGCCGGGCACGGTGCTCGCCGCGCGCCGTCCGGCGTGGGTCAGCTGGATGCCCAGCGGGGTGTCGCCGAGGTCCCGCACCGAGCGCACCACCGAGCGCCAGGCCTCCTCCTGGGCGTTCGACCACAGCCCGGGGCAGCGCTCGGTGGCCCGGCCCCGCGCGCTGACCGCGGTCATGCCGGTGAAGACCAGACCGGCGCCGCCGAGGGCGTGCGCGGTGAGCTGGGCCCGGTCGAAGCCGCTGGGCAGCCCGTCCACCGCCGTGAAGGTGGCCAGCGGCGGCACCACGATCCGGTTGCGCAGCCGGAGCCGGCCCAGCCGCAGCGGCCGGAACATCGGCGGGACGCTCCGGGTGCCGTCGGACGCGGTGCCCTCGGACGCCGGGCCGTCGGACGCGGCGACGTCGGCCGTCGCGTCGTCGGTGGCCGCGTCGCCGCTCGCCGCGTCCACGAAGGCGGCGTCGACGGCGTCCACGAAGGCGGCGTCGCGGGCGCGCAGGTTCCCGTAGGTGACCCGCCGGCTGCGGGTCAGCAGGTTGAAGGCGAACTGCTCGGGGCCCTGCCCGGTGTGCCGTCCGACGGTCTCGAACCACTCCAGGCTCGCCTGGGCGGCCCGCTGCGCGGACGCCACCACCGGCCGCCGCTCGGCCTCGTACGCCGCCAGCGCCCGGGCCGGCTCCGGCTGTTCCCGCAGTGCGGCGGCCAGTGCGAGGGCGTCCTCCAGGGCGAGCTTGGTGCCCGAGCCGATCGAGAAGTGCGCGGTGTGCGCGGCGTCCCCGAGCAGCACCACGTTGCGGTGGTGCCAGGTCGCGTTGCGCACGGTGGTGAAGCGGATCCAGCGCGAGGCGTTGGGGATCAGCCGGTGGCCGTCCAGGTGCCCGGCGAGCAGCTGTTCGCACCGCCGCACGCTCGCCAGGTCGCTCTCCCCGCGCCCGGGCTCCCGCCCGGCCGGTGCCTCGAAGCCGGCCTTGCGCCACGCCTCCTCGGCGATCTCCACGATGAAGGTCGAGCGTCGATCGCTGTAGGGGTAGGCGTGCACCTGCAGCGCGCCGAAGTCGTACTGCTCGACGATGAACGTGAAGGCCTCGAAGACCTTGTCGGTGGCGAGCCAGATGTAGCGGCAGTGCCGCTCGTCGAGCTCGGGCCGGAAGGTCTCGGCGAAGGCCGCCCGGGTCGCCGAGCGCACGCCGTCGGCGGCCACCACCAGGTCGTACTCGGCCGCCAGGCGCTCGACCGGGGGCGCGGGCGTGCGGTAGCGCACGTCCACCCCCAGCTCGGCGCAGCGCCGTTGCAGGATCGCGCGCAGCCGGTTGCGGTCCAGCGCGGCGAAGCCGTGCCCGCCGCAGGTGCGCACCCGGCCGGCGTAGCGGACGTCGATGTCGCTCCAGCGGGCGAACTCGGCCGACAGCGCGGCGAACACCTCCGGGTCGGCCTGGGCGATGCCGTCCAGCGTCTCGTCCGAGAAGACCACGCCGAAGCCGAACGCGTCGTCCCGGGCGTCGCGCTCCCACACGGTGATCTCCCGGTGCGGCGCCGAGCGCTTGGCCAGCGCGGCGAAGTAGAGCCCGCCGGGACCGGCCCCGATCACCGCGATCCGCCGCACGCCGGCGCTCACCGGTACGCCTCCGGCTGCTGCGGCCCGGACTCCGCCAGTGCCCGGCGCACCTCGGCGGGCCAGGGCTCGGCGCCCTTGGCCCGCACGGCGGCGTGCACCACCGACATCCGGCCTGCGGCGGCCGGGCCCTGCGGACCGTGCACCTCGAAGGCGTAGTGCAGCGAGGAGCCGCCGACCCGCAGCACCCGCAGCTCGGTGCGGACCAGGTCGCCGAACCAGAGGCGCTCGCGGTAGTCGGCCTCGAAGTGCACCCGCGGGATCCTCCCGTACAGGTCGGCCAGCCCGAGCCGGCGCAGCAGCACCGCCTCGGCCGCCTCGACCCAGCGTTGCACCGCCGAGAAGTGGTAGTGCCCGGCCGCGTCGGTGTCCGACCACTCCACCCGGCGCTCCACCGCCACGCTCGCCGGGCGCGCGGCCGTCCGCCGGCGCAGCTCGGCCCGGTGCAGCTTGCCGGTCGCGGTGCGCGGCAGCTCGGCGACGAACTCGACCTCGCGCGGGTACTTGTACGGTGCGATGGTCCGCTTGACGTGCTCCTGGAGCGCCCGCACCGTCTCCGGCCCGGCCGGCACGCCCTCGCGCAGCACCACGTAGGCCTTGACGACGGTGCCGCGCCGGTCGTCGGGCGCGCCGATCACCGCGCTGTCCAGGACGTCGGGGTGGCCGGCCAGCGCCTGCTCGACCTCGGGCCCGGCGATGTTGTAGCCGGCCGAGACGATCATGTCGTCGGTGCGCGCCTGGTACCAGAAGTACCCGTCGCTGTCGCGGACACAGGTGTCGCCGGTGAGGTTCCAGCCGTTGCGCACGTAGCCGAGCTGGCGCTCGTCGCGCAGGTAGCGGCACCCGGTCGGGCCCTTGACGGCGAGCAGGCCCGGACGGCCGTCGGGGACGGGTGTGCCGTCCGGGTCGAGCACGGCGGCCCGGTAGCCCGGGACGGGGCGGCCGGTCGCCCCGGGGCGGATGTCGCCGTCGGCGGCGGAGATGAACACGTGCAGCAGCTCGGTGGCGCCGATCCCGTCGATCAGCCGCTGCCCGGTGGCCGCGTGGAAGGCCTGCCAGACGGAGGCCGGCAGGGGCTCGCCGGCCGAGACGCAGCGCCGCACCCCGGCCAGCCGGCCGGCCAGCCCGGCGGCCAGGATCGCCCGGTAGGCGGTCGGCGCGGTGAACAGCACGCTGACCCGGTGCCGGGCGACCTGCTCGGCGAGCTCCTCCGGGTCGGTCCGCTCCAGCAGCAGCGCGGCGGCGCCGACCCGCAGGGGGAAGACCACCAGCCCGCCGAGGCCGAAGGTGAAGGCCAGCGGCGGGGTGCCGGCGAAGAGGTCGTCGCAGGTGGGCCGCAGCAGGTGCCTGGAGAAGGTGTCGGCGTTGGCGAGGACGTCGCGGTGGAAGTGCAGGGTGGCCTTGGGCCGGCCGGTGGTGCCGGAGGTGAAGGCGATCAGGGCCACGTCGTCGGCGGCGGTGGGGACGGCGGTGAAGCGGCCGGGCCGGGCGGCGCAGCGGGCGGTGAGGTCGTCCGGGCCCGGTCCGCCGTAGGCCAGGACGGTGAGGCCGGGTATCGCGGCCCGTTCCAGCTCGGCCAGGTTGCGGTGGTCGCACAGCGCCGCGACCGGCAGGCTGATCTCGTGCATCGCGGTCAGCTCGGGTGCCCGCAGCAGCGGCATGGTGCTGACCGCCACCATGCCGGCCTTCAGCACGCCGAGCCAACAGGCCACCAGCCAGGGGGTGTTGGGGCCGCGCAGCAGCACCCGGTTGCCGGTGACCAGGCCCAGGTCCTCGGTCAGTACCCGAGCCACCGCGTCCGCGTGCTCGCGCAGCTCGCCGTAGGTCCACTGCTCCGTCGGGGTGAGCACGCAGCGCCGGTCGGGGCCGAGGCGCTCGATCGTCTCGTCGAGCAGCGCGTGCGCGCAGTTGAGCCGGTCCGGATAGGCCAGCTCGGGCAGTTCGAAGAGAAGCTCCGGCCACTGGTCGAGCGGCGGGAGGCTGTCACGACAGAAGGTGTCCAGATGCGCTGAGGGTGTGAGCTCCATACGGCGGCACCTCTTCGGCGAGCGGGGAGTGAGGCCAGTATGGCGCTCTGCTGACGCCAGTCAAGAGAGCGATACATGCATTGGAGTGAGGGCGGCCGCGTACGGGGCCCGCCGTACGTGCCGCGGGCCGCGAGCGGGCGGCGTGGCGGCGCGCCCGGTCGCGTCGGTCGCCACGTCACGGCGGAGGCGGCACCCGGATGGCGTACACGAATGCGATTCAGGGCCAAGGAGACCATTCCCGGGTGAATTCCCCGGCGCGGCCGGAAAGTACTCGTAAATGTTTTCGGGGTGGCCTCGACCTTCTCAACACCCCTGGCATGGTGCCAGATTGGCTGCTCCCGGGAAGCGCGGCAAGGTGTCGCTCGCTTCGAAATCAGCTGCGGTGAAGGGGATTTATGACCACGACCACGTCAACCGGCTACCTGGCCTCCCGTGCACCCGGCGCCCGTCCGTTGCTCGGGCACGTCCCGGCCCTGTTCCGTGATCCGCTGCCGTTCCTGCGTTCGCTCGCCGAGCAGGGCGATCTGGTGGAGATCCGGCTCGGCCCGCAGCGCGCGATGATGGTCTGCTCCCCGGGGCTGTTCCAGCAAGTCCTCACCGACACCCGGCATTTCGACAAGGGCGGACCGCTCTTCGACAAGCTGAGGTGGTTCCTGGGCGACGGTCTGGGCTCGACCCCGCACGACGTGCACCGCCGACAGCGGCGGCAGTTGCAGCCCGCGTTCCGTCCGGACGCGCTCGCCCGCTATCTGGAGGTGATGGCGCAGGAGACCCGCGCCGCCTCGTCGGGCTGGCAGGACGGCGCGGTGATCGAGGTCGAGCAGCACGCGTACCAGCTGATCGCCCGGATCATCACCAGGACGATGTTCTCCGTGGACGGTTCGTCCGCCGCGGTGGCCGGGATCGCCGAGGCCTACCCGGAGTTCCACCAGGGCATCGGCCGGCACATGCGCTCGCCGTCCCGGTTGCTCGACCGGCTGCCCACCCCGGCCAACCGCCGCTTCCGGCAGGCGTGTTCCACCGTCAGCCGGGAGGTCGACGCCGCGATCGAGGCCCGCCGCCGGGGCGGCGCCGGCACCGGTCACGACCTCCTGGCCCTGATGGTCAGGGAGGGACTGAGCGACCGGGAGATGCGCGACCAGGTCATCACCATGCTCACCGGCGGGATCGGTACCTCCGCCTCGGCGCTCGGCTGGGCCCTGTTCTTCCTCTCCCGGGACCCAGCACTGGCCGAGGCCGTCGCGCGGGAGGCCCGGGCCGTCCTCCCGGCGGGCGCCGAACCCGGCCGGGACGTCCTCGACCGGCTGGACCTCGCCCGCCGGGTGGTGATGGAGACACTGCGGTACTACCCGTCCGCCTGGTTCTACAGCCGCACCGTCACCGCGCCCGTCGAACTGGCCGGCCGCAGGCTCCGGCCCGGCACCGCGATCCTGCTCTCGCCGTACCTGATCCACCACCGCCCCGACCTCTACCCCGAGCCCGAACTCTTCGACGCCGACCGCTGGTTGCCCGCCCGCCGGGCCGCGATGTCGCACGGGTCCTACATCCCCTTCGGGGCGGGCGCCCGCAAGTGCATCGGGGACGTCTACGCCCTGACCGAGATCACCCTGGCGGTGGCCGTGATCACCGCCCGGTGGCGGCTGGAGCCGCTGCCCGGCCCGGTGCCCCGCCACCTGCTCGAACCCCGGCCGTGGACCGTGATCCATCCGGCCCCCCTGCACCTGCGGCTCCACCGACGCTGAACCGCCGCCCGAGCGGACCGACCCGAAGGAGAGACCGGCGCCCGTATGACGACGCCCCCACCCGTACCCGCACCCCTGCCCGTACCCGACGACCTCCGGCTGCTGCCCGGCCCCGACCACATCCTCTACCGGCTGCCGCCGCGGATGTCCCCGTACCGGGCGGACCTGGAGCTGCTCATCCTGGAGTGGGCCGACCGCTTCGGCCTGGTGGACGGTCCGCGCGCCCGCCGTCGACTCGCCGACACCCACCTGGGCGAGCTCATCGCCCGCTGCTACCCGCATCTGCGGGCGGAGCGCCTCGCACCGCTCGCGGGCTGGTTCACCTGGGCGTTCGTCATCGACGACCTCTACGACGGCTGCGCCTCGGCCGAGGCCGCCGGCCACGCCCGGGCCACCCTCGGGGTGCTGGCGGCCTCCTGCTCGCTCCGGCCGGGCGGTCCGGCGCCGGCGCCGCCCCCGGACCGGTCCTCGCCCCGGGACGCACCGCCCCTGGTGGTCGAACTCGCCGAGGTGTGGCGGTGCCTCGCCGCCCACCAGAGCCTCCAGTGGCAGCTGCGGTTCATCGCGCACATGGGGCAGTTCCTGGACGCCTTCGGTTACGAGGCGGTCAACCGCGAACACCGGCACGTGCCCTCCCTCGGCGGCTACACGCAGCTGCGGCGCGCCTCCGGCGGCATCACCCCCTCGCTGGACCTGCTGGAGTACGCGGCCGGCCTGGAGGTCCCCGCGCTGTTCCACGAGTCCGAGCAGCTCCGCACCATGGTCAACAAGTCCGCCGACGTCGTGGTCTGGGTCAATGACGTCCTCTCCCTGAAGAAGGAGCTCGCCGTCGGCGAGGTCACCAACGGCGTGCTCGCCGTCAGCCGGGAGCTCTGCTGCGGGATCCAGGACGCCGTCGACCACGTGTACCGCAGGGTCGCCCGCGACATCCGTGCCTTCCTGCGCGCGGAGGAGTCCCTCGTCGCGCTCTGCGGCACCTGGCACGGCCTGCGGGAGGCCGACCGGATCGCCATCACCGCCTTCACCGACGGCCTGAAGGCCTGGATGCGCGGCAACCTCGACTGGGGCCTCAACTCCCGCCGCTACCTTGAGGCCGACACCCTCCGCCTCACCACCGACCCGGGCCTGCTCGACCGGCGGCCCGGGCCGGCGCCGCTCCCCGGAACCCGGACCCCTCCGTACCGGTGATCCACCGCCTGCCTGGCCCGCCCGTCCCGCCCGGCGCCGGCCGTCACCGACGAGGGCCGCCGGACGGCGCCGGCGGCGCGCCGAGGACGGCCCGGCCGGCCACCGGGGGCAGGCCGGGCCGGTGGGCGCCCGCGATGGCCAGACCGGCCGCGAAGGCGAGCACGTGGCCGACGGCGGACACCTCGCCGTCCCCGATCCCGGACAGCAGGTCGGGGGCGGCGACCGCCAGCATCACCAGCCACACCGCCCGCGACCACACCGGCCGGGCCCGCCCGATCGCCACCGCCAGCGCGGCCACCACGACGTAGGACGGTCCGGTGTCCAGCACGTGCGCCTCGGCGGCCGGCAGCGAGCCGTGCTCGATGCGCCACCACACCAGCGCCTCCGTCAGCCCGGTCGCGGCCACGTGGGCGAGGGCCAGCGCCGCCACCGCGCGGCGGGCGCCGAGCACCGACACCACCGCGAACACGGACAGCGCGAAGAGCGGCCACACCCAGACGGTGCTCTGCGGTACGAACACGGACACCGTCAGGGCCTCGACCGGGTGGCCCGACGGCCAGGGGCGCAGGTTGTCGAGGTTGGTCGACGCCCACTCCCGCAGCGCCCGCACCTGCTCGGGCGGCAGCAGCCGAAGGACCGGCCACATCGCGGTGAGCACGGCCACGTACCAGAACGCCGGGTTGCGGACCAGGCGCCACTGCGAAGCGCGCGTCGGACGCAGGCCGGCCACTACCGGGCGCCGCGCCGCGGCCGCGGGCCGCCGGCGAGTGCAGCGCCTGCGGCGACGGCCACGACACCGGCGGCCATCAGCCCGTGCCGCGAGCGCCAGGACAGCACCGACCACCGCGAGTTCGCGGACAGCAGTGACCCGAGGCTCAGCCACGACCCGGCGGACAGCGCGGACATCGCCGAGCCCGCCGAGCCGATCGACAGCACGCTGCCGACCGACCCCACCGAGAGCACCGAGCCGACCGACCCGATCGACAGCACCGAGCCCACCGAGCCGACCGAGAGGACGGAGTCCCTGGACCACCGGGCCCACGCGGGTGAGGCCGACGAGGAAGACGGCAGGGAGGAGGCCGACAGGGCCGATGACGAGGAATCAGTACGCTGCGACATCCGCCGATCGTATGCCGCCGCCTCCGCGCCCACCGGTTGCGCCCCGCCTGCCGCCGCCTGCCGCCGCCTGCGCCCCGGCCGGCCGCGGGCGCACCTGCGCGGCCAGGCCGGAACCCGCGCCCGGGGGACCTCCGCCTCGATCGATGATGACGAAGCGTCAAATACGTTGGCAGGTGGCCGCATCGGGGGGAACCACGGCGTTCCGTCGGTCGTCTCCTCTGGCGCACACTCCGCAGAGCGACTCGACACGAGGAGTAACGGTGGACGTGACCGACCTGAACGGGAACACCGTTCGCGCCGACCCGCAGGCGCTGGCGGGGCGGGCAAGATCGCACTGGACTTCCGGCAGATCGTGCTGGCGACCTCGGGGACGCTGGAGACCGCGGCCAACAGCGCCGCCGGCGGCCTGCCGGGCTGGCAGACCGCCGGCGCGCTGACCCGGTCGGCCCAGATGTGGGAGAAGCAGTCGGACGCGCTCGCGGAGCGGCTCGGCCGCACCGGCGGAAACCTGGAGGCCACCGCCCAGGAGTACCGTTCGACCGAGGCCGCCAACCAGGCCGCCTTCGAGGGTCGGTGAGTGCGATGCTGACCGTCGATCAGGTCCGTGACGCCAACCTCGGCCCGCTGCGGTCGGCCGGGCTGGGCTGGGTGACCCAGTCCCGCTTCCTCACCGCGCTGGCCGGCCGCTTCCGCACCGAGGTCGCCGACGCGACGGCCCGGAGCGGCTGGGCGGGGCCGGCGGCCGATGCCGCGCGGGCCGCGATGGCCGACGACCAGCGGCAGCTGGACGCGGCCCAGCGGGAGGCGGCGGCGCTCGGCGCCGCACTGACCACCGCCGCGGCCGAGTTCGACGCCGCGCAGCGGGCCCTGGTCCAGGCCCTGGACGACGCCGCCCGTCTGGGCGTGAACGTGACCCCGGACGGCGGGGTGAGCTGGCCGGAGTCCATGCGCAACGATCCCGACACCCGGTCCGGCGAGCTCCCGGAGAAGGCCCGCGAGGTGCACGGGCGGATCAACGACGCCCTGCAGAGGGCCACCGCGGCGGACCAGGCGGCCTTCCAGGACATCACCGACGACCTGGGCATCCACGAGGACGCGTTCAACGCCACCGCCCACGACGGGCGCCGGGCCGACCCGGGCACCATCCTGGCCGGCTACCAGGTCAAGGACGATCCGCACGGCACGGTGAAGTACCCGGACGCGTTGACCGCCTGGCTGCTCGGCTCCGGCCGGCAGAAGATCACCGCAACCGAGGCGGTCATGCTGGACGGGCTCACCCTGTTCGCCCGGAAGGACTTCGCGGAGATCAAGGAACAGGCGTTCGGCGTCTCGGAGAAGAAGTTCTCCGCCGTCAACAGCGAGAACGACAGTCATCGGGACGCGTTTCGGCACGCGTACTGGAACGCGCTGATGACGAAACGCTTCGGTGAGGACTGGGCCAAACGCTATGCGAGCGCGCACGAGCAGTTGCCGGGAAATCCCGGTGACCGGGAATCCATGGATCTCTTCAACAACGAGGTCGGCCGCCGGATCGCCGCGGCGAATCCGCACGCCTCGGACAAGGAACTGGAGCGTCTGGTGGAGGAGGCCGTGCGGCGCGGTGACACGGTGGTGATCAGACCGGAGGGCGGCGCCCTGGCCTACAGCGACCGGGTCGAGGACGGCAAGACCGGCGAGAGCAACGGCAAGCCGTTCGAGGGCAAGGGTCAGGACCCGGGCGGAGTGCCGTCGGAGCTGAAGTCCTGATGGCGGCCCGCCGCGCTCCGGCCCCGGTGCTCACCGGGCTGCTCGCCGCCGTCCTCGCCGGAGTTCCCGTCGCCGGGTGCGCCGCGGGCGAGGATCCGGTGCAGGCCGTGATCAGTGCCGAACTGGACCGGGAGCTGGACGCGTTGGGGCCGGCCGGCCCGGGCGAGGTGACCCTGACGCCACCGGGGGGCCTCGACTGGGACACGGTGTACGTGTTCGGCCGTGGCACCCGGGACGAGGAGATCTCGAAGGTGGTCGGCGACCCGGTGCGCTGGGAGGAACAGGACGTCAGCCGGTCGTCGTCCGAGCTGATGGTCTTCGTCGCCGGGGGTGAGGCCGTCGGTGCCTACGAGGTCGCCGTCGGGTTCGGCCGGGTCGACTACCGGCGGCCGCTGCACCGGGAGGTGCGGCTGGCGACCGCCACCGGGGCCGACGCCGCCGTCCGCGTGGTCGGCCAGTAGGGGACCGGCCGGTGGCGAACCGGTCGGCGCCCTCCCGTCGGGGGGCGTTCGGACGGGCTGCCGATTCGGCGGCCCGTCCGGCCGTCGGACCCGGGCCGGCCGGCCGACCCGGTACGGTCCCGGGTCCGCCGGCTCGACCGGCTCGACCGGGTCATGGGCGCACGGTCAGCCGGCGACGACCCTGGCCGTGGTCCTGGTGCGATTGAGCTCGCCGTCGGCGATGTACACCGAAAGGTCCACCGCGGACCTGGTCCACGCGCCGTCGGGCGAGGTGATGCTCACCGGAACGGTCGCGGTGGCCAGAGCATCGGTGCAGGGGACGTGGACCGAGCCGCGGCCCGCTGCGGTGGACTGTGCGGCCTGCACGGTGATGGCGGCCGACTGGAATTCCGAGTGGCACCGGTACGTCACGGAGACGTTCAGCGTCCGGTCGGCGTCCGTGACGGCGGCGCCGTTGACGCCTATCGAGATGTACGCGGCGTGTGCGGGCGCGGTCGCGAGGATCGCACCGGCGGTGGCGAGGGCGGGGACGGCCAGGAACCGGGTGAGTTTCGTGCGAAGGGATGAGCGCATGACGGTCTTCTCCAGTTGTCGCATCGGACCGGGTGGGGTGATTGCGGGGAGTTCCCGCACACCAATGGTGATGCCCTGTCCCTGTCAGGGCATCAGGAGAGTTGGCGGACGTCTGAAATGACACGGAGATCTGGCGTGGAGTCGCCCTGGTCCCGTATTTCCGGTGCCGCGTGAACGCCGTGTATATCGGACGTCGATCGCATCCTTATATGGTTCGCCGCGCATTTCCGCCCGCCGGAAAACAGGGGCGGGGAAAGGGGCGGGAATTCGCCGGTCGCCGTCGACGGGATCGCCCGCGGTCGTCGTCCGGAGGCCGCGAGCCGGGCTGCCCGGATCGGGCGCGCCCTGAGCCGCCCGGTCGGCGCACGCCGCCCGGGTTGCCTCGTTCGCGGCGAGTTGTCCGCTTCTTCCTGCCCGGCGTGTCCGATAGTGGGTCGCGGTGCAGCCGCTCTGGGATTGGACACTGATGGACCGCTATCCCCCGATCGCCGACCACGGACTGGTGGGTGACCTGCAGACCGCCGCCCTGGTGTCGTCCCAAGGCGTGGTGAACTGGTTCTGTTCACCGCGGTTCGATTCGCCGAGTGTGTTCGCCTCGCTCTTGGACCACGATCGGGGCGGGTACTTCCGGCTGGCGCCGGAGCACTCCGAGGTGTCGTGCAGACAGCTGTACTACCCGGACACCGGGGTGCTGGTGACCAGGTTCATGTCGCCGGAGGGCGTCGGCGAGGTCATCGACTGGATGCCCGCCAACACGATCCGCACCCCGACCGACCGGCACAGCCTGATGCGGGTGATCCGGGCCGTGCGCGGCACGGTGCGGTTCGTCCTGGAGTGCCGGCCGCGATTCGACTACGGACGGGCCGAGCACGACCTCGAACTGCGCTCCCAGACGGCCGTCTTCCGCGCTCCCGGGATCGCCGGCCACCTGCAGACCAGCTTCCCGCTGGAGCGGGACGGGCGGGACGTCAAGGGAGCGGTCACGCTGGGAGCCGGCGAGTCGGCCGGCGCCGTCTTCACCACCTGTGCCGCCGACGGCGAGGCGCCGCCTCCCCTGACGGTCGAGGACGTGACGGCGAAGCTCTGGCACGAGGTCGACTTCTGGCAGAAGTGGTTGCACACCTCGCACTACCGGGGCCGCTGGGCCGAGATGGTCAACCGCTCCGCCATCACGATCAAGCTCCTCACCTACCACCCCACGGGCGCGCCCGTCGCCGCCGCCACCATGGGCCTTCCCGAGCAGGTCGGCGGGGAGCGCAACTGGGACTACCGGTACTCGTGGGTGCGGGACGGCGCGCTCTCGGTACGGGCCCTCCTCGACCTCGGGTTCGCGGAGGAGGCGTCGGCGTTCACCAAGTGGCTGGGCGATCGGATGCGCGACCGGGCGGACCTGCCCGGTGAGCGGCTGCAGATCATGTACCGGGTCGACGGGGATCCGTACCTGACCGAGGAGACCCTCGACCACTGGGAGGGCTACCGGGGATCGAGGCCGGTGCGGGCCGGCAATGCCGCCGCCGACCAGTTGCAGCTCGACATCTACGGCGAGGCCCTCTACGCGATGGCCGAAGGCATGGACGTCGGTGTGGAGTTGGGCTTCCACGGCTGGAAGGGACTGGCCCGGACGCTGGACTGGCTGGCCGACAACTGGGACCGCCCGGACGAGGGCGTGTGGGAGACGCGCGGCGGGCGGAAGAACTTCACCTTCAGCCGGGTGATGTGCTGGGTCGCGTTCGACCGGGGCATGCGGCTGGCGACCGAGCTCAGCCGGCCCGCGGACATCCCGCGCTGGCGCCAGGCGCGCGACGACATCCTCGAACAGGTGATGGACAAGGGCTGGAGCCAGCGCGAGCAGGCCCTGGTGCAGCACTACGACGGCGACGTCCTGGACGCTTCACTGCTGTTGATCCCGCGGGTCCGGTTCCTCTCCGCGAAGAGCCCGGGCTGGCTCTCCACCCTGGACGCGATGGAGCGCAAACTCGTCTCGGACAGCCTCGTGTACCGGTACGACCCGGCCGCCTCCCCGGACGGGCTGCGGGGCTCGGAAGGCACCTTCAGTCTCTGCACCTACCTGTACGTCGACGCACTGGCGAGGGCGGGGCGGGTGCGTCCTGCGCGGTACACCTTCGAGAAGATGCACACCTACGCCAACCACGTGGGTCTGTTCGCCGAGGAGATCGGCCCGAGCGGTGAGCAACTCGGCAACTTTCCACAGGCGTTCACCCACCTCTCGCTGATCATGGCGGCGTCCACCCTGGACGAGGCCATCGACCGGCAGCGCGACTGATCCGGGCGGCCTCCGCCGGCGAGGTCCCCGGGGGAGGGGGCACGGCGGAGGCCGTATCGGCCGCGGAGGCTACGGACCGGGTGCGTCCGACGGCCGCTCGGCGGGTGGTGCGCCGCGCGGATGCCGCCCGCCGCCGATGCCCTGGGGGTCGGACGTCCGGGCGCCCGCGCGGCGGGCCGGATCGGTGAACTCCCGCTCGACGGCGTCGTCCAGGAGCGCCAGCTCGGCGCGGACGGCCGGCAGGTGGTCGTCCGGCAGCGCCGTGAGGAGGCCGTCCAGGAGGGCCCGGAGCCGTCGGCAGACCTGGAGCGAGGTTTCGCCGTACTCGCGGATCTCGGTCACGGCCAGTTCCAGGTAGTCCGCCCACCCCCGGCCCGGCACCACGACGCGCGGCCGGCCGCGGTCGTCGGCGAGCACGTGGCTGTCGTGGAGGCCGACCCGGCCGACGGCGTGCAGGAACGCCTCGATGTGGTTCAGCACCTGGACGGCGGTGGTCGGGTCGTTGACGGCGGGCGAGAGCGCGCGGATGGCGATGTCGACCAGGATGCGCAGGGCGAAGGCCGGGTCCTGCTCGATGGTCCGCTCCGCCCCGAGGGCGATGAGCGCGGTCACCCGTCGGGGGTCGGGCGGGGATCCGCCGTGGTGGACCTCGACGACGGCGGCGCCGGGGGGCACGAAGTCGCCCACGGATGCCGCCAGGACGAGGACGCAGTCGTGTCGCGTGGCGAGCGCGACCATCCCGCCCGCGTCGAACGCCTGGATGACTCCGCCGCGTTCGGACCGGATGCGGTCCACCGGGCCGCCCGGTCGCGGCGCCTCACCGGTCGCCGCGTGCGACCGGAGGTGGGCCGCCACGCGGTCGAGGACCCGTTCGCCCATGCGGGCCACGATGTCGGCGATGGCCACCGGCCGCAGGTTGTGGGTGAAGCGGTTGAGGTAGATCAGCAGGAGCAGGAGGCTGACGGCGACGGCGACGCCGGCCAGGGTCACGCCGAGATTGGGGACGGAGTTCGTCTCGATGCTCCGCAGCAGGGTGTACGAGAACGCGAAGGTGCCGGTGAAGGTGGCGAGGACGGCCTTCTGCAGCCGGTCCCGGTACCAGAGCCGCATGTAGCGCGGGGAGAGGGTGCCGGTGGCCTGCTGGATGACCAGCACTCCGATGGTCACGACGAACCCGAGCAGGGCGATCATGGATCCGACGACGGAGCTCAGGACGCTGCTCGCGGTCGTCGCCGAGTAGTCCCACGTTCTCGGCAGCCAGGACGCGCCTTCCGCCGTCGCCGCGGCGACGGCCAGGGCGCCCCCCAGGAGCAGCCCGAGCAGGGGAACGATCCACAGGCTCGCCTTGGCGTACTGCCGCAGCCGGAAACGGGTCGCCCAGGACATCACGCGGGGCTCAGCAGGACGGCGGTGTCCTCCGACAGCGGAGTGATCGGCCTCGCCTCGGTGACCGGGTCCAACTGGCCGTCGGGGCGGATGACGAAGAGGACGTCGTGGTCCGGCGGGACGGGCACGGAGCCGGGCTGCAGGAGGAAGCGGGCGCCCCGTCGGTAGCGCGCCGCGAGGAGGTGCCGGACGAGCGGCCGGCCGAAGAGGATGTCGCCGCCGGTGTACGGGGCCACGACGCCGTGGCTGTCCCGCGGCGGCCCCACCCGGTAGACGGGGCCCTGCACGTTGTCCTTGATCACGACCGAGGCGAGTGCGTTGAAGTCGTCGTCGTCGGTGAGCAGGAACACCGCCGTGACGCCCTCCAGACGTGCTCTGGGGTTGGTCGCGGTCGCGAGCATCTCCCCGTGCGCGAGCTCGATCCCGGCTGCGGTGATCCGGTCGCGTTCCTCGTCGAGCCCGGCCCACATGAGCACGTCGAGGCCGGCCGACTCCAGGGCCTTCCCCAGGCCGATCACCCACGGGTCCCCGCCGACCAGGAGCGGTCGCGTCCGCGTCGGCCGGACGACACCCAGCCTCCGGGCCACCGGCGCGGCCGTCAGCGCGTACACCAGGACCGTTCCCACGATCACCAGGAAGGTGATCGGGACGATCTTGGAGGCGCCGGGCAGCCCCTTCCCCACCAGGCTGGCGGCGAAGGCGGACGCGGTCGAGGCGGCGACGATGCCGCGCGGCGCCATCCACCCCAGGAAGCCCCACTCCCCACCGGTCAGGCCGGACTTCCGGGTGGCGCCGAACGCCACGAGCGGCCGCACCACGAGGACGAGGATCGCGATCAACACCAGGGACGGAACGAGTACGGGCTTCACGGAGGCGGGGGCGACGGCGGAGGAGATGGAGATGAACAGCAGGCCGATGATCAGCTGGACCAGTGTTCCGAGGAAGGGCCTGCGGGCCGGCATGTCCAGACCGGGGAGGTTGGTGACGGCGAGTCCGGTGACGATCGCCGCGATGAGCCCGGTGTCGTCACGGGCGATGTCGCAGCCGGCGGAGACGACGACCACCGTCGCCAGCTGCGCCAGGGTGCCGAGCGTCTCGCCGAGCCGGAGCTTGTGGAGCGCCAGCCAGAGGAGGGCGGTGCCCACGGCGCCGCCCGCGATTCCCACACCCATGCTGATGAGGAACTGACCGGCCTGGTAGCCCCGGCCGATGTCGATCCGGCCGGTGGTCGCCACGGCATGGAAGACGACGGCCCCGAGGATGCCGCCGATCGGGTCGGTCAGGGTCCCCTCCCAGACGAGGATGCGTCGCACCTTGTCCGTAGGCCGGACGTACTCCAGCAGCGGCCCCACGACGGTGGGGCCCGACACGACGAGGATCGTGCCGATCATCGCCGCCACCCGCAGGGGGATGTCGAAGAGCGCCGGCCCGACGCCGGAGACGGCGAAGAAGGTGAGCACGATGCCGATGACCAGCAGCCGCCCCACGGTCCCGCGGGTCTCGCCCTTGAGGTTGCGCAGGTTCAGCCCCAGACCGGCGTCGTAGAGGATCACCGCGACGGACAGCGAGACCAGCGCCGGGAAGTCCGGGCCGACGAGACGTGCGGGGTGGATCACATCGGTCAGGGCACCGGCGGTGAAGCCGACCGGGAGCAGCACGATCAGGGCGGGCACGCGCAGCTTGTTCGCCAGGATCTGCGAGCCGGTGGCCAGGGCGACGGTCAGCGCGATGCCCAGGAGGATGTCTTCGTCGGACACGGCGGTCGTCCTCCACTCACATTCCGGGGGCCCGTGGGATTCAACCGTGTCCCCGGGCTCCGCACCCGCCTATCGCACCCGACACGGCGCCCGCCACCCGATTGGCCTCGTGGCGACGGGGGACGCAAGGGGTGGGGGCCCGACCGGATCGGTCAGGCCCCCACCGGTCGTGCTCGGTGGTACGGGTGTCAGCTGGTGCTGGTGGCGGTGATGGTCTTGGCGCCGACGGCGCCGCCGGGGACCTCGCCCCAGCTGGTCCAGCGTCCGGCGTTGTAGTCGGCGTCGATGCCGTAGACCTTGTCGTCCTCGTTGACGGCGTAGACATGGACGACGTTGTTGGAGGTGCTGCTGGTGATGGCCTTCAGGCGGTTGTCACTGATCTTGGTCCACTGCGGGTCCCAGTAGCCGGTGTCGTAGTGGCCGCTGGTGGTGTAGAAGGCGTTGGCGCCGGCGACGGCCAGGTCGATGGTGGTGCCGTGGGTGCTGGCGCTGATGGCCTTCACGTTCGGCAGGCTGCCGGGCAGTTCGATCCAGTCGGTCCAGCGGCCGGCCCCGTAGTCGGCGGTGCGGGTGTAGACCTTGTCGTCCTCGTTGATCGCGAAGATGTAGGTGGCGTTGTTGTAGTACGCGCTGGTGACGGCCTTGAGGTGGTTGTCACCGATCTTGTCCCAGTAGGTGTTCCAGGCGCCGGTGTCGTAGTTGCCGGTGGTGGCGTACAGCGAGCCGTCGCTGCCGACGATCACCAGGTCGACGAGGTTGCCGCGGGCGGT
>NZ_JBHVWC010000002.1:0-38959 GCF_042882445.1 Kitasatospora sp. NPDC058218
GGCCCGGGCCGGGGGTGAGGTCGGCGAGAATGGGGGTCGACCGTCACCCGGCCTTAGGAGCTCCCCGCCATGCCCCGCACGTCCCTCTTCGCCTCGATCGTCGTCGTCCTCGCCCTGGCCGCCGCCGTGGTCTCCATGGTGCAGGGCAACTGGGTGGGCCTGGTCTGGATCCCGCTGGCCGGGGTGGCCAGCAACGTCCTCTGGCTGAACCTGCGCCGGGCGAAGCTGGCGAAGGCCGCCGCCGAGCGGGCCGGCACCTCCTGAACGGGGCCGGTCCTCCCGGCTAGTCCTTCCAGAAGGTGAACAGGTCGTGGCCGACCTGGGCGTACGCCCGGTCGACGCCGAGCAGGTCCATCACGCCGTAGACGGCCTCGAAGAAGTAGTGGTTCACCTCGGGCTGCCAGAGCAGCGCGAAGATCGCCAGCATCCCGTACGGGGCGAACGGCTCGACCGCCCGGCGGGCCTTGTGGGACAGCCAGGGCTCGATGATCCCGTAACCGTCCAGGCCCGGCACCGGCAGCAGGTTCAGCAGGGTCGCGCTGAGCTGCAGCATGCCGAGGAAGCCCAGCGCCAGCGCCAGCGGCGACACGCTCAGCTCGTAGCCGTTCCAGACCGCGTGCACCTCGCTGCCGTCCAGCCAGCCGGCCCCGACCGGGACCAGGATCAGCACCGCGGCGGCCAGGTTCACCAGCGGGCCGGCCGCCGAGATCAGGCTGTGCTTGAGCCGCCCGTTGATCCGGTGCCGCTCGATCCAGACCGCGCCGCCGGGCAGGCCGATGCCGCCGAGCAGCACGAAGACGATCGGCAGCACGAAGCTCAGCAGCGCGTTGGCGTACTTGAGCGGGTTGAGCGTGAGGTAGCCCTTGGCGCCGACGGTGATGTCGCCGCCGTGCAGCGCGGTGCGGGCATGGGCGTACTCGTGCAGGCAGAGCGAGACCATCCAGCCCGCCACCACGAACAGGAAGACCCCGAACCGGGCGTTGCCGTAGCCCGCGTAGACCGCCCAGCCGGAGGTCACGAGGGTCGCCAGCATCGCCCAGAACACCGGGCTGATCCGTCGGTCCTCGCTGCGCGAGCGCTGCGTTGCGGCGAAGGTCATGGCGTGGTCGCTCCGGGGGTCTGGGGTGCGGGCAGGGGACCGATCATGCCCGGCGGGCCCGTTGCCGGACAAGCCGTTCCCGGTGAACGTACGGCGCCCGGGCTCCGGTTCCGCACTCCGGGCCCGGTCGGCAAAACGTGTGCGTGGCACCACCGGCCATCGACCAGAATGGGCGGGTGCACTACGGCATCCTCGGCACCACCACGGCCCACCACGACGACGGCACGCCGGTCCCGCTCGGCGGTGCCCGGCTGCGGGCGCTGCTCGCCGCGCTGGTCCTGCGGCAGGGCCGGCCGGTGCCGGCCGACCTCCTGGTGGACGAGGTGTGGGACACCGATCCACCGCAGGACTCCTCCGCCGCGCTGCAGACCCTGGTCGGCCGGCTGCGCCGCACCATCGGCCGCGACCGGGTCGGCTCCGGCCCGGCCGGCTACTGGCTGACCGAGCCGAGGACGGACCTCGGCGACTTCCAGCGCCTCGCCGACGAGGGCCGCCGGGCGCTGGAGGGCGCCGACCACGCGCTGGCCGCCGAGCGGCTGGGCGCCGCCCTGGCGCTCTGGCGCGGCCCCGCCCTCGCCGACCTGCCCGACCGCGGCGGCCCCGCCGCCCGGCTGGAGGCCCAGCGGGACGAGGCCCGCCGGCACCGGATCACCGCCGACCTCGGCCTCGGCCGGGCCGCCGAGCTCACCGCCGAACTCACCGAGCTCTGCGAGCGGCAGCCGCTGGACGAGCACCTGCAGTACCTGATGGTCCGGGCCCTGCACGAGAGCGGTCGCACCGCCGAGGCGCTGCGCCACTACGAGCGGACCAGGCGCGCCCTGGCGGACGAGCTCGGCGTCGACCCGGGCCGTCGGCTCCAGGACCTCCACGCCGAGCTGCTGGCCCCGGTCGAGGCGCCCCGGCCGGCCGGCCGGCCGCCGGCGCGCGAGCAGACGCCGCCACCGGCGCCCCAGCCGCCCCGCGGCGCGGGCAACCTGCGCGGCCGGCTCACCAGTTTCGTCGGCCGTGAGGACGACCTCGGCGCGCTGCGCACCGCCCTGACCGGCAGCCGGCTGGTCACCCTGACCGGCCCCGGCGGCTCCGGCAAGACCAGGCTCTCGATCGAGGCCGGCCGCGCCGAGCAGGGCGCCGGCCGCTGGCCGGACGGCGTCTGGCTGGCCGAGCTCGCCCCGCTGGAGAGCCCGCAGGCCGTCCCGGCCGCGGTGGTCTCCGCGCTCGGCCTGCGCGAGACCGTGCTGCACACCGGCGGCAAGGTCGCCGAGGTGCTGGAGAGCCGGGCCGAGGACCCGGTCCGCCGGCTGGTCGAGTACTGCGGCCACCGCCGGATGCTGCTCGTCCTGGACAACTGCGAGCACCTGATCCAGGCCGCCGCCGACCTCACCGACCAGCTGCTCGCCGAGTGCCCCGGCCTCACCGTCCTCGCCACCAGCCGCGAACCGCTGGGCGTCCCCGGCGAGAGCGTCCTGCCGGTCGAGCCGTTGCCCGACCCGGTGGCGCTGCGCCTGCTCGCCGAGCGCGCCGCCGCGGCCCGGCCCGGCTTCGACCCGCAGAGCGACCCGGCCGCCTGCGCCGAGATCTGCCGCCGGCTGGACGGCCTGCCGCTCGCCATCGAACTGGCCGCCGCCCGGCTGCGGGTGATGACGGCCCGCCAGATCGCCGACCGCCTGGACGGCCGGTTCGCGCTGCTCACCGCCGGCAGCCGCACCCTGCTGCCGCGTCAGCAGACCCTGCGGGCGGTGGTCGACTGGAGCTGGGACCTCCTCGGCAAGCAGGAGCGGGCGGTGCTGCGCCGGCTCTCGGTCTTCTCCGGCGGCTGGCGCCTGGAGGACGCCGAGGCGGTCTGCGCCGACGAGGCCGAGGTGCCCCGCGAGGAGGTCGCCGACGTCCTGCTCTCGCTGGTCGACAAGTCGCTGCTGATGGCCGACCTGGGCGGCGAGGGCCTGCCGCGCTACCGGATGCTGGAGACCATCCACGAGTACGCCGTCGAGCGGCTGGCCGAGGCGGCCGAGCGGAGCGGGACGGAGCGCCGGCACATCGAGCACTTCCGCGAGCTGGTCCGCACCGCCGAGCTGCACCTGCACGGCCCGGAGCAGCTGGCCTGGCTGGCGGTGCTGGAGCGGGAGCAGGACAACATCCGGGCCGCGCTGCGGCGGGCGGTGGACGGCGGCGACGAGCACGAGGCGCTGGTCCTGGTGCTCGGCATGAGCTGGTACTGGTCGCTGCGCGGCTTCGGGCTGGAGGCCCGGGAGTGGTACGAGGCGGTGGGCGCGATCGGGCCGGACCCGTTCGGTCCGGGCACCCTGCCGGTGGAGCCGCTGGAGCGGCCGGTGCTGGAGTTCGGCATGCCGCTGCCGCCCGAGGTGGCGGCGGAGGCCCGCCGCGAGGTGGTGATGTACCGACTGGTCGGGCTCTTCGAGGGCAACCTGGACGTGCTGGGCGACCGCGAGGCGCTGCAGCTCGCCCAGCACCTGCTCGACGCCTACACCCCCGAGCTCCCGCAGGCCTACCGGTTCCCGGGCCTGATGCGGGTGTTCGGGGCCTTCCTGGCCGGCCGGATGGGGCAGATGGACGAGCTGCTGACCGATGCGGTGGAGGGCTGTCGCCGGCACGGCCGCGACAACGACCTGGCGTTCATCCTGCAGATCCGGGCCAAGATGCTGAACGACTGGCCCGGTGGACTGGAGCAGTCCGTCCTGGACGGCGAGGAGTCGCTGGAGCTGTTCCGGCGCTGCGGCGACCGCTGGGGGATGTCCCAGGCCTACGCGGCCCGCGGCGAGTCGATGGCCAACCAGGGCCGGGCCGAGGAGGCCGTCGCCGCCTACCGGCAGGCGATCGAGCTGGCCGAGCTGCTGGGCGCCCCGCAGGAGGTGCCGATGCTGAAGGTGCAGCTCGGCGGGGCGATGCTCGGCAGCGACCTCGCCGAGGGCGAGCGCTGCATCCGGGAGGCCCTGGCCGGGGTCGATCCGGGCGAGAGCCAGGCGGCCAACGGCGCGTTGCTCTTCGGGCGCCTGATCCTCTGCGGCATCCTCGCCCAGCGCGGCGAGTACGACGAAGCGCTGCGCCAGTTGGACGAGTTGAGCGCGCGCAGGGTGGGCGCCTTCGCCCCCGGCCTGGTGGACGGGATGCTGACGGTCACCCGGGGCTGGATCGCCGCCCTCGCCGGGGATCCGGAGTTCGGGCTCGGACTGCTGCACGAGGGGCGCCGGTTGCTGACCGACGTGCCGGAGGCGGCGAGCGGCCTCGCCGAGCGGATGTCGGTGATGCTGGTGCCCCCGGCGGTCGGTGTGCTGCGCTCCTTCGCCGAGCGCGACAACGACCTCGAAGCGGCCCGCCGGGCGGCCGTCCTGCTCGGCTCGTACGCCGGTCTGAACGGGCCGAAGGGCGGCTACCTGGACCGGGTCGAGGGCGAACGCGCCGAGACGAGCCTGCGCGCCCTGCTCGGTGCGGAGGCCTACGCCGCCGCCCACGCGCAGGGCGCCGGCCTGTCGATAACCCAGGCGGGCACCATGCTCGATCTGATGACCGACTGGCCGGCCGGCTGACCTCCGTCCCAGGGGTCTGCCGGCCGGCCGGATCACGGGGTGCGGGCGGTCAGGTCCGCTTGCGGAACCGGGCCACCGCGAGCGGCGCGAAGACCACGGTGATGCCGATCGACCAGCCCAGCACGATGAGCACCGGGTGGGCCACCGCGCCCTCGCCGTTGAGCAGCGCCCGGCAGGCGTCGGCGAGGGCCGAGAGCGGGTTGACGTCGGTGAAGGACTGCAGCCAGCCGGGCATGGTGCCGGTCGGGGCGAAGATCGAGCTGCCGAACTGCAGCGGCATCAGGACGAGCGTCGAGACCCCCTGGACGGCCTGGGCGCTCTTCAGCGCCAGGCCCAGCAGCATCGAGATCCAGACGATCGACATGCCGAACAGCAGCGACAGCCCGATCGCGGCCAGCAGCTCCAGCGGGCCGGTCTTCACCTCGAAGCCGAGGATCAGCGCGAAGCCGATCAGGATGGTGAAGGAGAGCAGCGCCCGGCAGGTCTCCGCGGCGATCTTGGAGATCAGCACGGAGGAGCGGCCGATCGGCAGCGTCCGGAACCGGTCCATCACCCCGGTCTGGAAGTCGCTGTTCAGGCCGGTGCCGACGGCCATCGCCAGGGTGATCCCGGTCTGCCCGAGCAGACCGGGGATCAGGTACTGCTTGTACCCGTCCTGTCCGACGGACATCGCGCCGCCGAAGACGTAGACGAAGAGCACGATGAAGATGATCGGCATCAGCACCGCGTCGAACATCGACTCCGGGTCCGCCTTGATCCGCATCAGGTTGCGGCGGGTCAGCGCGCCGATGTGCCGGAAGGCGCCGGTCAGGCCGATCCGGGTGTCCTCCGCCCGGGCGGGGGCGACGGTTGCGGTGGTCATGCGACGGGCTCCTTGACGAGGCTCGGGGCGGGGGCCGCGACGGTCGCGGTCTTGCCGGTGATGGCGAGGAAGACCTCGTCGAGGCTGGGCACCCGGGTGTCGATGCCGGCGAGCGCGAAGCCGCGGGTCCCGAGCACCCCGACCACGGCGGTCAGCTGCTCCTCGCCGGTGATCGGCACCGAGAGCAGCCCGGTGTCGGCGGAGACGGTGGCGTCGGCGATCCCGGTCTCGTGCAGGCAGCGGGCCATCTCGGGCAGTTCGGCCGGGTGCACCGGGCGGACCTGGAGGGTGCGGCCGCCGACCTGGGCCTTGAGTTCGGCGACCCCGCCGGAGGCGATCACCCGGCCCCGGTCGATCACGGTCAGCTCCTCGGCGAGCTGCTCGGCCTCCTCCATGTACTGGGTGGTGAGCAGCACCGTGGTGCCCTCGGCGACCATGCGCTGCACCTCGTCCCAGACCTCGTTGCGGGTGCGCGGGTCCAGGCCGGTGGTGGGCTCGTCCAGGTAGAGGACCCGGGGGCGGCCGATCATGCTGGCGGCCAGGTCGAGGCGCCGGCGCATCCCGCCGGAGTAGGTCTTGGCGACGCGCTTGCCGGCCTCGGTGAGCGAGAAGCGCTCCAGCAGCTCGGCGGCGCGGGCCTTGGCGTCCTTGCGGGAGAGGTCCAGCAGCCGGCCTATCAGGTAGAGGTTCTCGTAGCCGGAGAGCATCTCGTCGACGGAGGCGTACTGGCCGGTCAGGCCGATCGTGCGGCGCAGTTGCTTGGGCTGGCGCAGCACGTCGTAGCCGCCGACGAAGGCGGTGCCGGCGTCCGGCCTGATCAGGGTGGAGAGGATCCGCACCAGCGTGGTCTTGCCCGCGCCGTTGGGGCCGAGCACACCGAGGACGGTGCCTTCGCGGACGGTGAGGTCGACACCGTCGAGCGCCTTGGTCGCGCCGTAGTGCTTGACGATGCCGCGGACCTCGACGGCGTTGCCTGCGGCGGGCCCCCGGTCGTTCGGGGCAGTGGCGATTCGTGTCATGCCCCCAGGCTGTCCGACCCGGCTGTCGCGGTGCTGTCACCGGGCGACCGGCCCCGGGGGCCCGCTGTCATCGTGCTGTCGCGACGCTGTCGCGCCGCTCCCGGTGCCGCGGTCCGGGCCGCCGACGGGTACGGCACGGGCCCCGCTCCGGAGGGAACGGGGCCCGACGCCGGCGGTCAGTGGAAGGTGTGCTCCGGGGCGGGGAAGGCGCCGGACTGCACGTCGGCGGCGAACTCGCGGGCGGCCGCGCCGAGCACCGTCCGCAGGTCGGCGTACTGCTTGACGAACTTCGGCACCCGGCCGGCCGTCATGCCGGCCATGTCCGTCCAGACCAGCACCTGGGCGTCGGTGTCCACGCCCGCGCCGATGCCGACGGTCGGGATCGACAGCTGCTCGGTGACCTGGGCGGCCAGCTCGGCGGGGACGGCCTCCAGGACCACCGCGAAGGCGCCGGACTGCTGGACGGCCTTGGCGTCGCGCAGCAGCTGGTGCGCCGCCTCGTCGCCGCGGCCCTGGACGGGGTAGCCGCCGAGGGCGTGCACGGACTGCGGGGTGAGGCCGATGTGCGCCATCACCGGGATGCCGGCCTCGACCAGCAGCTCGATCGAGCGGGCGCTGCGCTCGCCGCCCTCCAGCTTGACCGCGCCGACCCCGGCCTCCTTCATCAGCCGGGCGGCGTTGTGCATCGCCTGCGCGGGGGACTCCTGGTAGGAGCCGAAGGGCAGGTCGGCGACGACCATCGCCCGCTTCGTGCCGCGGACGACGGCGGCGGCGAGCATCACCATCTGATCCATGGTCACCGGGACGGTGGTCTCGTAGCCGAGGTGGCAGTTGCCCGCCGAGTCGCCGACCAGCAGGACGGGGGTGCCGGCCTCGTCGAAGACGCCTGCGGTGAGGGCGTCGTAGGCGGTGAGCATCGACCACTTCTCGCCGCGCTGCTTGGCGGCGGCGAGATCGCGTACGGTGACGCGGCGGTTGGTGACCCCACCGTAGAGGGTGGCGGTCGACGCCTGGTTCTGGGCAGGCGAGGGCGAAGAAGCGTTCATCGAACAGGCTCCTGAAGGGTCGTCGTCTCGTGGCGCCGTGTGGCGTCCCCGGATCCCCTCCATGCTTGCACGCCCCGGCGCGGGCGCAAAGAGGCGTGCCCCGGCCGGGTTGCGATCTGCGGCACACCCGCTCCGGCCCCCGGCCCGGCCCCGCCTCGGCCCCCGTCCCGGCCCCCGCCTCGGCCCCCGTCCCGGGCCGTGCCGAGGCCCCGCCCTCCGCCCGGGTCCTTTGCCCGATCTTTACGAAACGGATTCGTCTCGTATCGAAAGTCGCGCTACGCTGACCCGGGGGTTACGAGACGCATGCGACTCGGAATTGCCGCCAGTGACACGCCACCACGGACGGGAAGACCGCAATGACCACCGCAGCCGCGCCACCTCGCGTGCCGGAAGCCATCCACCGCCGGCGCTGGGCGATCCTCTGCACCCTGGTGCTCGCCCTGCTCGTCGTCGTTCTGGACAACTCGATCCTGAACGTCGCGATGAAGACCATCGCGTCCCCGGCACCCACCGGGCTCGGCGCCAGCCAGAGCGACCTGGAATGGTCGATCAACTCGTACACCCTGGTCTTCGCCGGGCTGCTGTTCACGGCGGGCCTGCTCGGTGACCGGTTCGGCCGCAAGCGCGCCCTGCTGGCCGGCATGGTGGTCTTCGGCATAGCCTCGCTGCTCTCCGCGCTGGCCGCCTCGCCGGGTGAACTCATCGGCTATCGCGCGCTGATGGGGGTCGGCGGCGCGCTGGCGATGCCGGCCACGCTCGCCATCATCATGAACGTCTTCGAGCGCGCCGAGCAGCCCAAGGCGATCGGCATCTGGGCCGGCGCGGTCGGCCTCGCTATCGCGATCGGCCCGATCACCGGCGGCCTGCTGATCGAGCACTTCTGGTGGGGCTCGGTCTTCCTGATCAACGTCCCGATCGTGGTGATCGCCGTGATCGCGATGGTGCTGCTGGTGCCCGAGTCCAAGGACCCGAACCCGGGCCGGCTCGACCCGATCGGCGTGCTGCTCTCGATCATCGGTCTGGTCGCGCTGATCTTCGGCATCATCAAGGGCGGCGAGCTGGCGGACTTCACCTCCCCCGAGGCCTGGGGGCCGGTGCTGGTCGGCGTGGTCGCGCTGGTCGCCTTCGTCTGGTTCGAGCGCCGCACCGCACACCCGGCGCTGGACGTCACCTGGTTCCGCAACAAGGTGTTCAGCGCCTCCGTGGTCGTCGTCGGCGTGGTCTTCTTCGCGCTGATGGGCGTCTCCTTCTTCGGCGTCTTCTACACCCAGAGCGTGCGCGGCTACAGCGCGCTGCAGGCCGGTGTGCTGATGCTGCCGCTGGCCGCCGCCCAGCTGCTGTTCGCACCGCGGGCCCGGCTGGTGGTGGACCGCTTCGGCGTCCGCGCCACCTGCGCCGGCGGCATGGCGCTGATCGCGATCGGCTTCCTCGGGTACCTGCTGCTCGGCGTCGACACGCCGATCTGGGTGCTGGTGGTCCTCGGTCTGCTGATGGGCAGCGGCATGGCGCACGTGATGCCGCCGGTCACCGTCGCCATCATGGGCTCGCTGCCGCGCGAGAAGGCCGGTGCCGGTTCGGCCATCAACAACACCTTCCGCCAGGTCGGCGGCTCGCTCGGGGTCGCCGTGCTCGGCGCGGTGCTCTCCACCGTCTACCGCGACGGCATGGCCGACCAGCTGGACAAGCTGCCGACCGAGGCGCTGCGGGAGAAGGCTGGCGAGTCCCTGGAGGCCACCATGGCCGTCGCCGGCAAGCTCGGCCCGCAGGGCGCCGAGCTGATCGGCCCGGCCAACGCCTCCTTCATCGACGCCATGCACGTGGTGGCCGGCCTCTCGGCCGGCGTCACCGCGGTCGGCGCGCTGCTCGCCTGGTTCCTGCTCCCCGGCCGGGTCCCGGCGGGCGGCCCCGGCGGCGCGCCGGGTGGCGCGCCCGTCCCGGAGAAGGCGGCCGGACCCGTGCGGGAGACCGAGGCGGCCGACGCCTGACCGGTGGCAGCCGGCCGGACCCAGGCTGAGCCGCGGCTGAGCTGAGCGAGAATGGCCCCGGCCGCCCGGACCCGTCCGGGTGGCCGGGGCCACCGTGCGTACGGCGGCTTCCACCGGGCCGGAGCACGGACGACAATCGGAAGTGGAACGGCGCCGCGCGCCCGCGACCATCGAGGGAGAACAGCGGGGATGAAGACGGACACCACGGTCGCGCCGGACTGCGCCGGCCCGCGGCGGGGCCGCCCGCGCAGCGAGGCGGCCGAGCAGGCCATTTTCACCGCCGTCGAGGAACTCATGGCGACCGGCACCGGCCTGGCCGAGCTGACCATCGAGGGCATCGCCACCGCCGCCGGCGTCGGCAAGGCCACCATCTACCGGCGCTGGCCCAACAAGGAGGCGCTGCTGGTCGACATGGTCAGCAGGCTGGAGGCGCCCGTCCCGGAGAGCACCGGCGGCGCCGTCCGGGACGACCTGATCGCGATGGTCGAGTACATGCGCAAACGCGGCCTCGCCAAGCGCTCCCGCTGGGTGCTCAAGGCCGCGCTCAGCCAGATGCACAGCTGGCCCGAGCTGCACGCCGCCTACCGCGAACGGGTGATCACGCCGCGCCGGATGCTGGCGCGCGACCTGATCCGCCGGGGCATCGCCGAGGGCGTGCTCCGGGCCGACCTCGGCGAGGAACTCCTCGCCGACCTGCTGATCGGTCCGATCCTCACCCGCAGCATCCTGTGGGAGGAGTCCGACCTCGACGATCCCGAGCTGGCCACCCGGATGATCGACGCACTCCTCCAGGGCCTGGCCGGCCCGGCCGCCCGCGACTGACGGGCCCGGTACCGGAGCCGCCGCCGTGACCTCGTCCCGGCGTCCCCCGTCCTGCCCGTCCGGGTACCCGGGCGTGGCCTGGCTCACCAAACCGGGCCACGCCGGAACCCGCTCCACCGGGCCCGCGTCTGTCCCGGCATAGGCTGAGCCGGGAATCCGATCAAACCGGCACCAGTCCGGCACCGTGCCCGCTCTCCGGCGGCGCCGCGCGTCGGACCGGCAGACGGCACGAACGAACGGGAGCCACAGGATGGCGCAGGCGGACTGGACGGACCGGGCGGCACCGGCGGCGGGGGGCGGCGCCCCGGCCACCACCGGGGGCACCGGCACCGGCACCGGTACCGGCCCGGACGGCGCCGAGGGCTTCGGCGGCTTCGACGGTGCGGGCGGCTCCGGCGGCCCGGGGGCCGGATTCCTGGGGCTGCGCGGCTGGGGCCGGGACGCCCGGGGCAGCACCACCTGGCGGCGCGGTCTGCTGCTCGCCGCCCTCGCGCTGGCCACCGCGGCCCTGCTGGCCTTCCACGCCGAGGTGCCCAACACCGTCGGCAACCTCGGCAGCCTGCTGGAGACCTTCCTGCCCTGGCTCGGCCTGGCCGTCCCGCTCCTGCTGGTGCCCGCCCTGCTGCGCCGGTCCGCCACCGCGCTGATCGCGCTGCTGCTGCCCGTGGTGATCTGGTTCAACATGTTCGGCGGGCTGCTCAGCGACAAGAGCGGCGGCACCGGGGACTGGACGGTGGTCAGCCACAACGTGGCCGCCTCCAACACCGACCCGCAGCGCACCGTGAAGCTGCTGGAGGAGTCGGGCGCCCAGATCGTCGCGCTCCAGGAGCTGGCCGGGAAGCCGATGCGTGCCATCGAGACCGGGCTGGCCGACAGCTACCCGTACCACGCGGTGGAGGGCACGGTCGGGCTCTGGTCCAAGTACCCGATCAGCGGCGTCTCGGTGGTGAACATCAAGATGGGCTGGACCAGGGCCTTCCGCGCCCAGGTCACCACGCCGCAGGGCCCGGTCGCGGTGTACGTCGCGCACCTGCCGTCCGTCCGGCTGAAGGCCGAGGGCGGTTTCACCGTCGACCAGCGGGACGCCAGCGCCCAGGCGCTCGGCGACGCGATCCAGGCCGAGCCGCTGAAGAAGGTGCTGCTGCTCGGTGACCTCAACGGCACCATGAACGACCGCAGCCTCGCACCGATCACCTCGCAGATGCGCTCGGCCCAGGGCGCGGCCGGCGACGGCTTCGGCTTCAGCTGGCCGGCGTCCTTCCCGATGGCCCGGATCGACCAGATCATGAGCAAGGGCGGTCTGAAGCCCACCGACTCCCGCACCCTGGGCGAGGACGGCAGCGACCACCTCGCGGTCGCCGCCGCCTATCGCTACCAGGGGTGATCAGCCCCGGCGCCACCGGTTGGTGATCGGCAGCCGGCGGTCCCGGCCGAAGCCCTTGGCCGAGATCTTCGGGCCCGGCGGGTACTGCCGGCGCTTGTACTCGGCGGTGTCGACCAGCCGGACGACCCGGTCGACCACCGCGGGGTCGAAACCGGCCGCCACGATCGCGTCCCGGCCCTGGTCGCCCTCGACGTACAGGCTGAGCACGGTGTCCAGCAGGTCGTAGTCGGGCAGCGAGTCGGTGTCCACCTGGTCCGGCCGCAGCTCGGCGGAGGGCGGCTTGTCGATGGTGTGCTCCGGGATCGGCGCCGGCTCACCGCGCCGCCCGGCCTCCTCGTTGCGCCAGCGGGCGAGCCGGAAGACCAGCGACTTGTAGACGTCCTTGATCGGCCCGAACGCGCCGACCGAGTCGCCGTACAGGGTGGAGTAGCCGACCGCCAGCTCGCTCTTGTTGCCCGGCGCGAGCACGAGGTGCCCCTCCTGGTTGGAGATCGCCATCAGCAGCGTGCCGCGCAGCCGGGACTGCAGGTTCTCCTCGGCCAGGCCGGTCAGCTCGGTGGCCGCCAGGTAGGCGTCGAACATCGGGGCGATCGACACCGTCCGGAAGTGCAGGCCGGTCCGGCGGGCCAGCTCGGCGGCGTCGTCCCGGGAGTGCTGCGAGGAGTACCGGCTCGGCATCGAGACGCAGTGCACGTTCCCGGCGCCGACCGCGTCCACCGCGATGGCCGCCACCAGCGCGGAGTCGATGCCACCGGAGAGGCCGATCAGCACCGAGCGGAAGCCGTTCTTGCGCACGTACGCCTGCGTGCCGGAGACCAGCGCGGCCCAGATCTCGGCCTCGTCCGAGATCCTGGGCGCCACCTCGGCCCGGGCCGGGGTGGCGGGCGCGGGCAGCGGCTCGCCGCCCAGTTCGCAGCGGACCAGGTGCAGGCCGTCGGTGAGCAGCAGCCCGTCGGTGTGGTCGCCGGTGGCGGCCGGCAGGTCGAGGTCGAGCACGAGCAGGTGCTCCTCGAACTGCGGCGAACGGCCCAGCACCGCGCCGTCCGCGCCGACCACGACCGAGTCGCCGTCGAAGACCAGTTCGTCCTGGCCGCCGACCATGTTGACGTAGGCCAGCGGGCAGCCCGCCTCGGCGGCGCGCCGGCGGACCAGCTCCAGCCGGACGTCGTCCTTGTTCTGCTCGTACGGCGAGCCGTTGACGACCAGGAGCAGGCCGGCGTCGACCTCCCGGGCGGCGCTCACCCGGCCGCCGTCCTGCCAGATGTCCTCGCAGATCGCGAGCGCCACGTCCACCCCGTGCAGCCGCAGCACCGGCAGCTGGTCGCCGGGGACGAACCAGCGGTACTCGTCGAACACCCCGTAGTTGGGCAGGTGGTGCTTGGCGAACCGGGTGACCACCTCGCCGCGGTGCAGCACCGCGGCGCAGTTCTGCGGGGACCCGGCCGGCCGGCCGAACCGCGGCGAGGCCTGGTCGGACCGGCCGAGGTAGCCGACCACGACCGGCACCTCGCCCAGCCCCTCCCCGGCCAGCCGCGCGGCCAGCCCGACCAGCGCGGCGCGGGACGCCTCGACGAACGAGCGGCGCAGTGCGAGGTCCTCCACCGGGTACCCGGTCAGGGCCATCTCGGGGAAGGCGATCAGCCGGGCACCGGCCTCGACGGCCTGCGCGGTCCGGCGCACCACCTCGTCCGCGTTGCGGTCGACGTCACCGACCCAGGGGTCGATCTGGCACAGGGCGAGACGGAGATTGGGCATGCCACGAGTCTAATCGTCGATCTGACGCAATGTCCTGTCCGGGGGGTTGCCACTGCCTTCCGGGGCCGCGATCCGCCATGATGGGCTCAGTCGCTTTCGGGTGGTTTCCGGGCGTAACACGAACGTAAAGAGCAGAGGTGAGACTGTCCCCATGGGCAAGCAGCAGGAGTTCGTGCTCCGGACGCTCGAAGAGCGTGACATCCGTTTCGTCCGGCTGTGGTTCACCGACGTGCTCGGGTTCCTGAAGTCGGTCGCGGTGGCGCCGGCGGAGCTGGAGCAGGCCTTCGAGGAGGGCATCGGCTTCGACGGGTCGGCGATCGAGGGCTTCGCCCGGGTGTACGAGTCCGACATGATCGCCAAGCCGGACCCGACCACCTTCCAGATCCTGCCCTGGCGCTCGGAGACGCCGGGGACGGCCCGGATGTTCTGCGACATCCTGATGCCGGACGGCTCCCCGTCCTTCGCCGACCCGCGGTTCGTGCTGAAGCGCACCCTGGAGAGGGCCTCCGAGCTCGGGTTCACCTTCTACACCCACCCCGAGATCGAGTTCTTCCTGCTGAAGAACCTGCCCGGCGACGGCACCGCCCCGATCCCGGCCGATCAGTCCGGCTACTTCGACCACACGCCGCGCGGCGTGGGCCACGACTTCCGCCGCCAGGCGATCACCATGCTGGAGTCGATGGGCATCTCGGTGGAGTTCTCCCACCACGAGGGCGCGCCCGGGCAGCAGGAGATCGACCTGCGCTACGCCGACGCGCTCTCCACCGCCGACAACATCATGACCTTCCGCCTGGTCATGAAGGAGGTCGCGCTGGAGCAGGGCGTGCACGCCAGCTTCATGCCGAAGCCGTTCTCCGACCACCCCGGCTCGGGGATGCACACCCACCTCTCGCTCTTCGAGGGCGACCGCAACGCGTTCCACGAGTCCGGCGCGGAGTACCAGCTCTCCAAGGTCGGCCGCTCCTTCATCGCCGGCCTGCTGAAGTACGCCGCCGAGACGGCCGCCGTGACCAACCAGTGGGTGAACTCCTACAAGCGGATCTGGGGCGGCTCCCAGCGCACCGCCGGCGCCGGCGGCGAGGCGCCGTCGTACATCTGCTGGGGCCACAACAACCGCTCGGCGCTGATCCGCGTCCCGATGTACAAGCCCGGCAAGCAGGGCTCCACCCGGATCGAGGTCCGCTCGCTGGACACCGGCTGCAACCCCTACCTGGCCTACGCCGTCACCCTCGCCGCCGGCCTCAAGGGCATCGAGGAGGGCCTCGAACTCCCGCCCGGCGCGGACGACGACGTCTGGGCGCTCACCGACGCCGAGCGCCGGGCCCTGGGCATCCAGCCGATGCCGCAGAACCTCGGCGAGGCCATCGACCTGATGCAGCGCAGCGAGCTGGTCGCGGAGACCCTCGGCGAGCACGTGTTCGACTTCTTCCTCCGCAACAAGCGCCAGGAGTGGGAGGAGTACCGCTCCGAGGTCACCCCCTTCGAGCTGCGGAAGAACCTCCAGGTGCTCTGACGCCTGACGCCACGTCAAGGACCTTCGGGCCCGCCGTCGTTCGAATGGATGACGGCGGGCCCGCCGTTTGGGTTGCCGCGCTCACTGGTGGCGGTATGTGAGGGGATTGTGACGTTGGGTTGTGATCCGATAAGCGTGATCCAACCCTCCCCACCCCGAGAGGACCTCATGCCCTCCTCCACCGTCAGCCGTGCTGCCGCCACCCGCCTGCTCGCCCGCCGGATCGGCGTCGCGGGGGCGGCCTTCGCCGCCGTCGCGACCCAGCTGCTGGCCTCGCCGGTCGCCGACGCCCGCGGATCGGGCCCCAAGCAGCCCGAGCTTCGTGCCGACACCATCGTCCAGAACCCGCTGCCGTTCACCACGCGGTTCGAGGGCGACTTCCACGGGTCGGTCACCCGGATCAGCAACTCGCTGATGACCTGTGACGAGACCCAGCCGCCGGTCGACCCGGCCCAGCCCGCCTGCGTGGACGCCCGCACCGGGGCGGGCAGCCGGCCGATCAACAACAACTACCAGATGAAGTACATCAACATCGATCCCGGCTCCATCGGCCCGCTCGGCGACCCGATCTACTCCGCCAGCTCCGCCGACCTCGGCCTGCTGGAGGGCTCCGAGATCAAGTACGCCCGGCTCTACTGGGGCGGCACCCGCGGCATCGGCGACACGGTGCTGCCGGAGAGCCAGATCGACGAGATCTACCTGAAGCTCCCGGGCGACAACCAGTACACCAACATCGCCAACGACCAGCCCTCCATCGGCTACATCACCACCACCGAGGAGAGCAGCTACCAGGCCTCCGCCGACATCACCGACCTGGTCAAGCAGCACGGCAACGGCACCTACACCGCGGCCAACATGGACTCCGTGGTCAAGCCGCACAGCTGGGGCGGCTGGACGATCGTGGTGGCGTACGAGAACCCGTGCAAGCCGCTGCGCCACGTCCACGTGTGGGACGGCTTCCAGGTCGAGCTGCCGGACAGCCCGCCGCGCGAGTTCGACCTCACCGGGCTGAAGACCCCGGCCACCGGACCGGTCGCGGGCAAGCTCGGCTTCGTGGTCTACGACGGCGACCTGAAGTGGACCGGCGACACCCTCGCCATGAAGTCCACCAACGGCCCGGTGTCGCCCTTCCAGGACGTGAACCACGCGGTCAACGACTCGTTCAACTCCACCATCGAGGAGCTGTCGCCGGCCGACCAGTTCGCCCGCAACCCGTACAACCGCAACAACTTCGGCTACGACTCCAACCGGTGGGACATCTCGCCCTTCCTGCGCAACGGGGACACCGACATCTCCATCCGGTTCGACACCGACAAGGACGGCTACGACCTGGGCGTCTTCTACGCCTACGTGAACCTGGACGGCTCGCTGGAGGGCTGATCCGGCGTCACCGGCCGGCGCCGCTGCCGCACCACCCGCACCGGGTGGAGCGGCGGCGGCGCCGTCGTGTGCGCGGGGCGCCCGCGCAGGGCCCGCTCGCAGGGCCGCTCCACCCAGCGGTACAGCGCGCCGGCCACCAGCAGGCTCCCGGCGACCAGCAGCAGCCAGAGCGCCGCCGTCGCCGGCCCGGGCGCCGGCCGGCCGGCGACGGCGAGCCAGCAGCGGATGCCGATCTCGTGCACCAGGTACCAGGCGTAGGACCACTCGCCGAGCCGTACCGCCGCCCGGCCGGCCAGCAGCCGCGGTCCGCCGGACGGGGTGAGGTCACGCTGCGCGGCGGCCACCAGCAGCGCGGCGAACAGCGGTGCCGGGAACAGCTGGGACGCGCTGTAGGGGCCCCACCAGGCGGAGTCCGGCGCGGCCGCGTGCCACGGCACCAGCAGCAGGTGCCAGCCGGCCACCGCCGTCGCGGCGGCGGCGAGCGGGACACGGGGCAGCCGCCCGCGCCGGACGGCCAGCCCGGTGACCACCCCGAGGACGAACTGCGGGGTGCGGGTCAGCGGCAGGTAGTCCAGGAGCCAGCCGCGGACCGCCGGGTCGTCCGGGAGCAACGCGCCCGCCGCCCAGAGCGCCGGGCCGAGGACGGCGCACGCCGCGGCGAGCGGCGCCCACAGCCGCCGGCGCGGGGCCAGGGCGCGCAGCAGGAACGGGAAGAGCAGGTAGAACCAGGCCTCCGCGCCGAGCGACCAGGAGGCCGGGTTGCCGCCGAAGACCGTCTCCCGCACCCACGGGTGCACCAGCGGCAACGACCAGAGCGCCGCCGCCAGCGGCAGCGCCACGCCGATCGCGGCGTCCGCGCCGAGCGACACCGCCGTGCTGAGCGCGTGCAGCGGCCAGATCCGGGCGAACCGGCGGCGGACGAAGCGCCGCACGGTGGTCGGCACCCCGTCGTACGTCCAGGCCAGGACGAAGCCGGAGAGGACGAAGAAGAAGGTCACGCCGCTGCGGCCGTACCAGGCGAGCGGGCCGAGCAGCGGCACCTCGCCGACCTTGCGGGCGAGGTGGTAGAGCACCACCAGCAGCGCGGCCCAGAACCGCAGCCCGGTGAGCGAGGGCAGGCGGGTGGGCATCGGGCGCTCCGGGGCTCGGGCGGGGTCGGGCGGGCCGGGACCGGCTCGGACGGGGTCGGCGCCGGTCCAACGAGCCGGGGCCGATCCAGGACACGCCCCGGGCGCGGCGGCGCCGCCGCGCCCGGGACGCGCAGGGCGGAGCCCGGCCGCGTACCCTGCTGGAGGCGGGTCGGACCGGTCGGTCGCGAGCCGCGCGGGCCGGAGCCGGAGGGGCGATGACGGTGGAGGAGCAGCGGGCCGGGAGCCGGGTGAGCCGGCCGGAGATCAGGCTGGTCCGGCGCGGGTTCACCGACCCGGCGCAGGCCGTCCGGCTGCTCGCCGGGCCCGGCCTGGAGGGCTTGGCCGACGACCCGGTGCTGCTGGACGCGCTCGGGGCCACCGCCGACCCGGATCTCGCCCTGCTCGGCCTGGCCCGTCTGCTGGAGGGCTCCGACGAGACCGAGCGGCACACCCTGCGCGACACCCTCACCACCTCCAAGCCGCTGCGCGACCGGCTGCTCGGCGTGCTCGGCGCGTCCACCGCGCTCGCCGACCACCTGGCCCGGCACCCGCACGACTGGCACGCGCTGGTCACCTTCGAGCTGCGCGACATGCACCCCGGTCCGGAGGACTTCCGGCGCGCGCTGCGCCAGGGCGTGGCGGCGGACACCGCCGGCAGCCGGGCGGACGCGCTGCGGGTGTCCTACCGCCGCTGCCTGCTGGCCATCGCCGCCCGCGACCTCACCGGCACCACCGACCTCGCGCAGACCGCCGCCGAGCTGGCCGACCTCGCCGGCGCCACCCTGCAGACCGCGCTGGAGATCGCCGCCGAGGAGGATCCGGAGGCCGCCGGCGCCTGCCGCCTGGCCGTCGTCGGGATGGGCAAGTGCGGCGGGCGCGAGCTCAACTACGTCTCCGACGTGGACGTCATCTTCGTCGCCGAGCCGCAGGAGGGCGTCGACGAGCACGAGGCGCTCAAGGCCGCCACCCGGCTGGCCGCCGCGCTCACCCGGCTCTGCGCCGACACCACCGGTGAGGGCACCATCTGGCCGGTGGACGCCAACCTGCGCCCCGAGGGCCGCAACGGCCCGCTGGTCCGCACCCTGGCCAGCCACCAGGCCTACTACCAGCGCTGGGCCAAGACCTGGGAGTTCCAGGCGCTGCTCAAGGCCCGCCCGGTCGCCGGGGACACCGATCTCGGAGCCGCGTACCTGGCGGCGCTGGAGCCGATGGTCTGGCAGGCCGCCGCCCGCGAGAACTTCGTCACCGATGTGCAGCAGATGCGCCGCCGGGTGATCGACTCCATCCCCGTCACCGAACTGGACCGCCAGCTCAAGCTGGGCCCGGGCGGCCTGCGCGACGTCGAGTTCTCCGTCCAGCTGCTCCAGCTGGTGCACGGCCGCACCGACCCGGCGCTGCGCAGCGGCAACACCCTGGAGGCGCTCGCCGCGCTCTCCCGGGGCGGCTACGTGGGCCGGGCCGACGCCGCCTCGCTGGACACCGCCTACCGCTTCCTGCGCTCGCTGGAGCACCGGATCCAGCTGCACCGGCTGCGCCGCACCCACCTGATGCCCACCGGCGAGGAGGACCTGCGCCGGCTGGCCCGCTCGCTCGCCCCGCTGATCAACGACGACACCCGGGCCGACCCGGTCGCCGCCCTCCAGCGGGAGTGGAAGCGGCACGCCGTCGAGGTCCGCAGGCTGCACGAGAAGCTGTTCTACCGGCCCCTGCTGGACGCGGTCGCCGAGCTGCCGACCGGTGCGACCGGCCTCAGCCCGGACGCGGCCCGGGCCCGGCTGGAGGCGCTCGGCTACGCGGACCCGGCCGCCGCGCTGCGCCATCTGACCGCACTGGCCTCCGGGGTCAGCCGCAAGGCCGCCATCCAGCGGACCCTGCTGCCGGTGCTGCTCGGCTGGTTCGCCGACTCCGCCGACCCGGACGCCGGGCTGCTCAACTTCCGCCAGGTCTCCGACGCGCTCGGCCGCACCCCCTGGTACCTGCGGCTGCTGCGCGACGAGAGCGCCGCCGCCGAGCAGCTGGCCCGGGTCCTCTCGGCCGGCCGGCTCGCCCCCGACCTGCTGCTGCGCGCCCCCGAGGCGGTCGCCATGCTGGGCGACCCGCAGGGTCTGACGCCACGCGGCCGGCCCGCTCTGGAGCAGGAGATACTGGCCGCCGTCGGCCGGGCCGACTCGGCCGCCGCGGCCGTCGCCGCCGCCCGCTCGGTGCGGCGCCGGGAGCTGTTCCGGACCGCCGCCGCCGACGTCCTCGGGCGGCTCGGTGACGACCCGGCCGAGGCCCTGGACGCCGCGGGGGAGGCGCTCACCGCGCTCAACGCGGCCACCCTGCAGGGAGCGCTGCGCGCCTGCACCGCCGCCTGGGAGGCCCGGCACGGGGAGCTGCCGACCCGGATCGCGGTGATCGCGATGGGCCGGTTCGGCGGCCGCGAGCTCGGCTACGGCTCCGACGCCGACGTGCTCTTCGTCCACGAGCCGCTGCTCGGCTCGCTGGAGCAGGACGCCGCCCGGGCCGCCCAGGCGGTCTGCCACGAGCTGCGCACGCTGCTCTCCGGGCCGTCCACCGAGCCGCCGCTGGTGGTCGACGCCGATCTGCGCCCCGAGGGTCGCAACGGCCCGCTGGTGCGCACCCTCGCCTCGTACACGGCGTACTACCGGCGCTGGTCGCACGCCTGGGAGAGCCAGGCGCTGCTGCGCGCCGAGCCGGTGGCGGGCGACGCGGAGCTGGGGGAGCGGTTTCGGCAGCTGATCGACCCGCTGCGCTACCCGGGCTCGGGGGTGCCCGAGCGGGACGTGGTGGAGATCCGCCGGATCAAGGCCCGGATCGAGGCCGAGCGGCTGCCGCGCGGCGCCGACCCGACCACCCACACCAAGATCGGTCGGGGTGGGCTGGCCGACGTCGAGTGGACCGTCCAGCTCCTCCAGCTCCAGCACGGGCACGAGCTGCCGGCGCTGCGCACCACCCGGACCAGGCCCGCGCTGGCGGCCGCCGCCGGGGCCGGGCTGGTCGGGGCGGAGGACGCGGCGGTGCTGGACGCCGCCTGGGTGCTGGCCTCCCGGGTGCGCTCCGCGGTGATGCTGGTCCGTGGCCGGCCGGGGGACAGCTTCCCCGGGGACGCCCGGGAGCTGGCCGGCGTGGCCCGCTACCTCGGCTACGGTGCCGGGCACAGCGGCGAGCTGGTGGACGACTACCGGCGCACCACCCGGCGGGCCCGGGCGGTGGTGGAGCGGCTGTTCTACGGGTGAGCCCCGATTGCCCGGGTACGGCGTAGGCCCCGGGTGCGGGCGTAGGCCCCCGGGTACGGCGAAGGGCCCGCGGAACGCTCCGCGGGCCCTTCGCCGTACCGGTCGTTCAGCGCCGCCCGGCGCTCACCGCGGGCGCACTCCACTGCTCGGGCACGGTGATCGGTTCCTCCGCCGTCTCCCGGGCCGGGATCTTCGGCAGGCGGTAGACCCAGACGTGGTAGATCAGCCGGGCCGCGACGAAGCCGACCGAGAGGCAGACGACGCCGCCGACGGCGTCCATCCAGAAGTGGTTGGCGGTCGAGACGATCACCACCAGGGTGGCCACCGGATAGAGCAGGCCGAGCGCGCGGACCCAGGCCGCGCGGGCCAGGAAGAAGATGGTCAGACCGCACCAGAGCGACCAGCCGATGTGCATCGACGGCATCGCCGCGTACTGGTTGGAGACGTGGGTGGCCGGCCCGGACGCCATCGAACCCCAGGTGTTGTGGACCTTCAGGGTGTCGATGAAGCCGCCGTCCGTCATCAGCCGGGGCGGGGCCAGGGGGAAGAAGTAGAAGCCGACCAGGGCGATGCCGGTGGTGACGAACAGCACCGTGCGGGCCGCGACGTAGCGGCCCGGGTGCCGGCGGTAGAGCCAGACCAGGACGCCGATGGTCACGATGAAGTGCAGCGTCGCGTAGTAGTAGTTCATCCCGACGATCAGCCACGAGAGCTTGTCGACCGCGTGGTTCACCGAGCGCTCGACGGCGAAGCCGAGGCTCTGCTCGAAGTCCCAGATCAGGCTCGCGTGCCGCTGGGCTATCGCTTCCTGTTCGGGGACGGCGTTGCGGACGAGGGAGTAGACCCAGTAGCTGATCCCGATCAGCGCCAGCTCGAACCAGATCCGTGGCCGGGCCGGCGAACGGCGCTGGTCACGGAGGCGGCCGCGCAGTGCGGCCGAGCGGGACTGGGCGACGCGGGTGGCTCCGTCGGGCATCCGGCCGGAGGTGGCCGGGCCCGTTGCGGAACCGCCACCGTGCGCCGCACCGGCGCGCTCGGCGCCGGTCTGCTGGATCTCGGTCGGTTCCCCCATGGACGAGAAGTCTGCCAGACGTCCCGTAGCCGTCTGCTCATCCTCTGGAAGTGGATTCTTCACCGACTGTCCCCCTTGAGGGCTAGGGGACGGCTCCCACCGGGGTAGGGGGTGCTCTGGGGTCTGGTACGAACCGGTGGGACGGGCATACGTCCTATTGTCACGCCGGGTGGTCCGGGTGGCGCAATCGGGGGGCGGACTACGGCTCGCGGAGGCCGAAATTTCCAGGACCGAAACCGTTTCTGCATCTTGCTGAAACAGATTGCAGACCGCTAGCGTCCTGGCAACTCGACACCCCTTCCCCCGCAAGGGAGCCCTCAGTGGCCGCTGTCCCGCCCCGCCGCCGGCGGAGCACCACCCCGACCCGCAGACCCGGTCGCACGGCCGTCCTGCTCGCCGCGACGCTGACCGCCGCCACCCTCGGCACCGCGGCTCCGGCGGCCCTCGCCGCGGCGCCGCCCGGCCCGCCCTCGGACGCCGCGCTGGCCGCCACCGCGGGGCGGCACGACCTCACCCGCGAGCAGTTCTACTTCGTCCTGCCGGATCGTTTCGCCAACGGCGACCGGGCCAACGACACCGGAGGCATCACCGGCAGCCGGCTCGACCACGGCCTCGACCCGGCCGACAAGGGCTTCTACCACGGAGGCGACCTCGCGGGCCTGATCCAGCGGCTCGACTACATCCAGGACCTCGGCACCACCGCGATCTGGATGGCGCCGATCTTCAAGAACAAGCCCGTCCAGGGCTCGGGGGACCAAGCCTCGGCCGGTTACCACGGCTACTGGATCACCGACTTCACCCAGGTCGACCCGCACTTCGGCACCAACGAGCAGCTCAAGGAGCTGATAGCCAAGGCGCACGCCCGGGGCATCAAGGTCTTCTTCGACGTCATCACCAACCACACCGCCGACGTCATCGACTACGGGCAGAAGCAGTACGGCTACCGCTCCACCGGGGCCTACCCGGTGCTGGACGCCGACGGGCGGCCGGTCGACGAGACCGCCGTCGCCGACGCGGGCGTCGGATCCGCGGCCGCCTGGCCGCGGCTGACCAAGGACTCGTTCCCCTACAGCCCGGTCTTCCGCAACCCGGCCGACGCCGGCGCCAAGACCCCGGCCTGGCTCAACGACCCCGCGCTCTACCACAACCGGGGCGACTCGACCTTCGTCGGCGAGTCCGCCACCGAGGGCGACTTCTCCGGCCTGGACGACCTCGACACCCAGAACCCCAAGGTGGTCAAGGGCTTCGAGAAGGTCTACCAGCAGTGGGTCAAGGACGCCGGCGTGGACGGCTTCCGGATCGACACCGTCAAGCACGTCAACATGGCCTTCTGGCAGCAGTGGGCGCCCGCGCTCAAGGACTTCGCCGCCAAGCAGGGCAACAAGAAGTTCTTCATGTTCGGCGAGGTCTACTCCGGCGACCCGGCGATCACCTCGCCGTACGTCACCAAGGGCCGGCTCCAGGCCACCCTGGACTTCCCGTTCCAGAACGCCGCCCGCTCCTACGTCTCCCAGGGCGGCTCTGCCCGCGGCCTCGCCGACGTGTACGGGCAGGACTACCGCTACACCACCGCCGACACCGACGCCTACGAGCTGCCGACCTTCCTCGGCAACCACGACATGGGCCGCTTCGGGTCCTTCCTGGTCGGCGACAACCCGGGCGCCGACGAGGCCACCCTGCTGAAGAAGGACCGGCTCGGCACCGAGCTGCAGTTCCTCACCCGGGGCCAGCCGGTCGTCTACTACGGCGACGAGCAGGGTTTCACCGGCGCGGGCGGCGACAAGGACGCCCGGCAGGACCTCTTCGCCTCGCAGACCCCCTCCTACAACAGCGACCGGGTGCTCGGCGGCCCCGCCGGCTCCACCGACCGCTACGGCCGGGACGGCGAGCTCTACCGGGGCGTCGCCGCCCTGGCCGCGCTGCGCCGTGACCACCCGGCGCTCGCCGACGGCGCCCAGATCGAGCGGTACGCCGCCGACGGCGCGGGCGTGTACGCCTTCTCCCGGATCGACGCCGGGCAGCAGGTCGAGTACCTGGTCGCGGTCAACAACGCGACCGAGGCCAGGACCGTCACCCTGGACACCTTCTCGACCGGCCAGGGCTTCGACCGGATCTACCCGGCGGCGGGGGAGCGGCTGACCAGCGGCGCGGACCGCAGGGTCACCGTCACGGTGCCCGCGCTCTCCTCGGTGGTGTTCAGGGCCGCCGCGAGGCTCGCGCCCGTCGCGGCCGCGCCGCAGGTCACGCTGCGGACCCCGGCCGACGGCTCCACCGGCACCGTCACCGTCGGCGCGGGCGTCGACGGCGGCGGCTTCGACCGGGTCACCTTCGCCGCGCAGGTCGGTGACGCGCCCTGGCGGACCCTCGGCACCGCCGACAACGGGACGTACCGGGTCACCCAGGACCTGAGCGCCGTGAAGCCCGGCACGGTGGTCCGCTACAAGGCCGTGGTCCAGGACTCCGGCGGCCACCTCCGCTCGGCCACCGGCAGCTTCACCACCGGCACCCCGGCCCCCGCGCCGGCGCCCAGCGCCACCGCCCGCCCGTACGCCGTCGTGCACTACCAGCGCAAGAACGGCGACTACGACGGCTGGAACCTCTACGCCTGGGGCGACCTCGCGGACGGCGAGGCCACCACCTGGCCGGCCGGGCACGGCTTCACCGGCCGGGACGCGTACGGCGCCTTCGCCTACGTGAAGCTGAAGGAGGGGGCCTCGGACGTCGGCTTCGTCGTCGAGAAGGACGGCGTCAAGGACGTGGACGCCGACCGCCACATCGACGTCGGCGCGACCGGCGAGATCTGGCTCAAGGAGGGCGACCCGGCCGTCCGGACGGCCAACCCCGGGCCGGTGGACACCCAGCCCGCGAACACCGCGGTCATCCACTACAACCGGGCGGACGGGAACTACGACGGCTGGGGTCTGCACGACTGGACCGGCGCCGCCACCCCGACCGACTGGGGCAACCCGCTGCTTCCGGCCCGCCGCGACGCCTTCGGCGCCGTCTTCGAGGTGCCGCTCGCCCCCGGCGCCACCGGCCTCAGCTACATCCTGCACCGGGGCAACGACAAGGACCTGCCGAACGACCAGTCGCTGGACCTCGCCGTCAACGGCCGCGAGGTCTGGATCCTCGGCGGCCGGGAGGGTTACCTGCTGCCGCAGAACGCCGCCGCCTCCTCCCAGCTGGACCTCGGCTCCGCCAAGGCCCAGTGGATCGACGCCCGGACGGTGGTGGTGCCCGCCGGGTACGGCGCCAACGACGCCGCGCTGGCCGGCGGCACCAGCGCCCAGCTGGTGTACGACCCCGAGGGCGGCATCCGCGCGGACAAGGGCGTGCTGAGCAAGCCCGGGCAGTGGATCCGGCTGGAGCCCGCCGCCGGCGGCCTGACCGAGGCGCAGCGGGCCGCGTACCCGCACCTGGCGGGCTACCGGGCCTTCACCGTGGACGCCCGCGACGCCGCCCGGGTGCCCGCCGCGCTCCGCGGCCAGCTGCTCTTCACCGAGCACCTGCCCAGCGGCGCGGCCCTGGCCGCCACCGGGGTGCAGATCCCGGGCGTCCTGGACGACCTGTACGCGCGCCGCACCGGCCGGGTGGACTTCGGCCCGGCCTACTACAACGGCAAGGTGGCGCTGTCGGTCTGGGCGCCGACCGCCCAGGAGGTCTCCGTCCAGCTCTTCGACGGCCCGACCGGTGGCACGCCCAGGACCGTCCCGCTGAAGCCGGACGACGAGACCGGCGTCTGGGAACTCGTCCGGGACAAGGCCGAGCTGGACGGAAAGTACTACCTGTACCAGGTGAAGGTCTGGGCGCCGTCCGTCGGGCAGCTGGTGGTCAACACCGTCACCGACCCGTACGCGGTCGCCCTCTCCACCGACTCCCGGCGCAGCCTGGTCGCGGACCTCGCCGCCGAGAAGCTCAAGCCGCAGGGCTGGGAGAACCACGCCGTCCCGAAGGCCGTGCCGCCGGCGCAGCAGCAGATCCAGGAGCTGCACGTCCGGGACTTCTCGGTCGAGGACACCACCGTGCCGGCCGCCGAGCGCGGCACCTACCTGGCCTTCACCGAGTCGCAGTCGGCCGGCATGAAGCACCTGCGCGAACTGGCCGGGGCCGGCGTGACCACCGTCCACCTGCTGCCGACCTTCGACATCGCCACCATCCGGGAGAACCGGGCCGAGCAGAAGCTGCCCGCCTGCGACCTCAGGGCGCTGGCGGCGGACAGCGAGAAGCAGCAGGAGTGCGTGGCGGCCGTGGCCGCCGAGGACGCCTACAACTGGGGCTACGACCCGCTGCACTACAACGTGCCGGAGGGCTCGTACGCCACCGACCCGGAGGGCACCGCCCGTACGGTGCAGTTCCGGCGGATGGTGCAGGCGATCCACGAGGCCGGGCTGCGCGTGGTGCTGGACGTGGTCTACAACCACACCGCCGCCGCCGGTCAGGCCGAGCACTCGGTGCTGGACCGGGTCGTCCCCGGCTACTACCAGCGGCTGGACGCCAACGGAAAGGTGACGACGGACAGTTGCTGCGCCGACACGGCGCCCGAGCACGCCATGATGAACCGCCTGGTGGTGGACTCGGTGACCACCTGGGCCCGCGAGTACAAGGTCGACGGCTTCCGCTTCGACCTGATGGGCCTGGATCCGAAGTCCACCATGCTGGACGTGCAGGCCGCGCTGCGGAAGATGACGCCGGACACGGACGGCGTCGACGGGAAGAACGTCTTCCTCTACGGCGAGGGCTGGAACTTCGGCGTCGTCGCGAACGACGCCCGGTTCGAGCAGGCCACCCAGCTGAACATGGCCGGCACCGGCATCGCCACCTTCGACGACCGGATCCGGGACGCGGCCCGCGGCGGCAACTTCCAGCTCTCCTCGGCCCCGCAGCAGGGCTTCGCCTCGGGCCTGTTCACCGACCCCAACGGCTCGCCGGCCAACGGCGGCCCGCAGGAGCAGAAGGCCCGGCTGCTCCGGCAGATGGACCAGCTGAAGGTGGCGCTCACCGGCAACCTGGCCGGCTACTCCTTCACCGACAGTTCGGGCCGGGCCGTCACCGGTGCGGGCGTCGACTACAACGGCGCCCCGACCGGGTACGCGGCCAGGCCCGGTGAGGCGGTGGAGTACGTGGACGCGCACGACAACGCCGACCTGTTCGACGCGCTGGCGTACAAGCTGCCCGCCGCCACCGCGCCCGCCGACCGGGCCCGGATGCAGGCGCTCGCGCTCTCGCTGACCGCGCTCACCCAGGGGCCGGGCTTCGTCCAGGCCGGCACCGACCTGCTGCGCTCCAAGTCGCTGGACGCCAACTCCTACGACTCGGGTGACTGGTTCAACGCCATCCAGTGGGACCCTTCGCAGGGCAACGGCTGGGGTCGCGGGGTGCCGACGGCGGCCGACAACAAGGAGATGTGGCCGACCGCCAAGTCCCTGCTGGCGAACCCGGGGCTGGCGGTGGGCGCCGCCGACATCCGGGCGACCGGCGCGCAGTACCAGCAGTTCCTGCGGATCAAGCAGGGCTCGCCGCTGTTCTCGCTGCCCACCCTGGCAGCCGTGCAGCAGCGGCTCTCCTACCCGCTCTCCGGCACGGCCGGCGAGACGCCCGGGGTGATCACGCTGCACCTGGACGGCACCGGGCTGGCGGGCGCGGAGAAGGGCATCACGGTGGTGTTCAACGCCACGCCCGCCGCGCAGAGCCAGACCGTGGCCGCCCTGCGGGGGACGGCGCAGGCGCTGCACCCGGTGCAGGCGGGCGGGGCCGACCCGGTGGTCAGGCAGGCCGGATTCGCCGCCTCGACCGGCACCTTCACCGTGCCGGGCCGCACCGTGGCGGTCTTCGTCCAGAGCTGACGGATCGTCGCACCCGGCCCCGCACCGCCTCCGGTGGTGCGGGGCCGTGGTATTTCCCGACGATTCCGGGCGAGCGGGTGGCCGAAAACCGCCCCTGGCACGGCCGGAAAGGTGAGGTGACCGATCGGCCCGGCGGCACGGTCCACCCCGTGGACTCCGGGCGGGCCCTGAGCGCTGGTCAGTGCCCGCCGGAAGTGATCGAACTTTCGGGCGGCAATGAAAACCGTCGTCGGTAGTTCGCGCGCCCGTAACACGGAGGGCGGTCCGACGGATGAACGGTCCCGGTAGCTAATCGGCCAATCCGTGGCATGCATCTGTCATTAACGCCTCGTTTGCTGCCACGATTCCCCCGGCTGCAGACGAGGGGGCCCCACCCCCCGGTGCGGCTGTCCCAGGTCAGGTACAGCGCCTCTTCCTGTCAGCAACTGCTCGACACATTGCTCCGCAACCGCACCCGCGCCGCGCACCCGGCGGCGGGGGCCCCCACTGCGCCGCAACCCTGCGGCCAGGTTCTCTCCACCGCACGCGCACCCCGCGTCGGTCGGAAAAGGAGTCCGCATGTCCCGTTACACCCAGGCTCGGAAGGCAGCGGTTGTCATGGCCGCCACCACCGCGCTGCTGGTGACCGGTATCCCCGTCATCGCGCAGGCCGCCACCCCGGACGCGCCGGCTGCCGTCGCCGCCCAGCAGGCGAGCCGCGCCCAGCTGATCGCCTCCGCGACCCAGCAGACCGCCACCCTCGCCCAGGCCCTCGGCCTCGGCGGCGAGGAGAAGCTGGTCACCAAGGACGTCGTCCAGGACGCCAACGGCGCCCGCCACCTGCGCTACGAGCGCACCTACGCCGGACTTCCGGTGCTCGGCGGGGACCTGATCGTCCACCAGGACGCCACCGGCGCCACCCAGGGTGTGACCAAGGCCGCCGACGCCGCTCTGACCGGCGTGAACACCACGCCGAAGCTGGCCGCGCCGGCCGCGCAGTCGGCCGCGCTCGCCGCCGAGTCCGGCGCCGCGCTGGAGAACGCGCCCCGCCTGGTGGTCTGGGCCGCCGACAACAGCCCGCGGCTGGCCTGGGAGACGGTCGTCTCCTCCACCGAGTCGGACGGCACCCCGAGCAAGATGCACGTGGTCACCGACGCGACCTCCGGCCAGGTCATCCAGAAGTTCGAGGGCGTCAAGACCGGTACCGGCAAGGGCGTGTTCGTCGGCAACGTCACCATCGGCACGACGCAGTCGGGTTCGTCGTACCAGATGAAGGACGGCACCCGCGGTGGGATGTACACCACCAACCTGAACCACGGGACCACGGGCACCGGCACCCTGTACACCAAGTCCAGCGACAGCTGGGGCGACGGCACCGTCGCCAACAGCGAGTCCGCCGCGGTCGACGCCCACTTCGGCGTCTCGGCCACCTGGGACTACTACAAGAACACCTTCGGCCGCAACGGCATCCGCAACGACGGCGCCGGCGCCTACAGCCGCGTCCACTACGGCCAGAACTACGTCAACGCCTTCTGGGACGACGACTGCTTCTGCATGACCTACGGCGACGGTGACAGCAACACCCACCCGCTGACCGAGCTCGACGTCGCGGGCCACGAGATGAGCCACGGCGTCACCGCCGCCACGGCCAACCTCAACTACTCGGGCGAGTCCGGCGGCCTCAACGAGGCCACCTCGGACATCTTCGGCACCATGGTCGAGTTCTACGCCAACATCCCCACCGACAACCCCGACTACCTCATCGGTGAGTTGATCGACATCAACGGGAACGGCACCCCGCTGCGCTACATGGACAAGCCGTCCAAGGACGGCGGCTCCGCCGACTACTGGTCCTCCACCGTCGGCAACAAGGACGTCCACTACTCCTCGGGCGTCGCCAACCACTTCTTCTACCTGCTGTCCGAGGGCAGCGGCGCGAAGGTCATCAACGGCGTCAGCTACAACTCGCCGACCCAGGGCAACATCACCGTCGCCGGCATCGGCCGGGACAAGGCCGCGGCGATCTGGTACAAGGCCCTCACCACCTACATGACCTCCACCACCAACTACGCCGCGGCGCGCACCGCGACGGAGAAGGCGGCCACCGACCTCTACGGCGCGGGCAGCGCCGAGCTCCTCGCGGTCGGCACCGCCTGGGCGGGCGTCAACGTCGGCACCGTGCCCACCAACCCGGGTGGCGTCACCGTCACCAGCCCGGGCAACCAGAGCACCAAGGTCGGCACCGCGGTCAGCCTGAGCATCAAGGCCAACGGCGGCACCGCGCCGCTGACCTACTCGGCCACCGGCCTGCCGGCCGGCCTGTCGATCAACGCCTCGACCGGTCTGATCAGCGGCACCCCGACCGCCGTCGGCACGTCCAACGTGACCGTCACGGCCAAGGACTCGGCCAACAAGACCGGCACCGCGAGCTTCACCTGGACCGTCACCGACACCAGCAGCACCTGCACCCCGGCGCAGCTGCTCGGCAACGCCGGCTTCGAGACCGGCAGCGCGGCGCCGTGGACCGCCTCCAGCGGGGTCGTCGACAACAGCGCCTCGCAGGCCGCGCACGGCGGTTCGTGGAAGTCCTGGCTGAACGGCTACGGCTCCACCCACTCGGACAACCTCTCGCAGACGGTGACCATCCCGGCCGGCTGCAAGGCCTCGCTCAGCTTCTACCTGCACATCGACACCGCCGAGTCCGGCTCCACGGTGTACGACAAGCTGACGGTCACCGTCAACGGCACCGCGCTGAAGACCTACTCCAACGCGGACGCGGCGGCCGGCTACCAGCTGCGCACCTTCGACCTCTCGTCCTACGCGGGCCAGACGGTCACCCTGAAGTTCGCCGGCACCGAGGACGCCTCGCTGCAGACCAGCTTCGTGATCGACGACACCTCGATCGCCACCAGCTGACCCGACCCGCTCCGGCGGTCGGTAGAGCTCGGTAGAACCAGGTAGGACAGGGAGCAGGGCCCGGCAGCCACGGCTGCCGGGCCCTGCGTCCGTGCGTCCGTGCGTGCGTCCGTGCGTCCATGTGTGCGGTCGTGCGGTGCGGGGCGCTGCGGGGCGGCGTGGCCGGGCCGGTGGCCGGGGCACGGGCCGGCCGTCGAACGCGGGTGCGTGAGTTTCCGGAAACCGGTCGGCAACTGCGGGGCAACCGCCGGGCAACACGAAACACGGGCGAAACGTGTCCGTCCGCAACCAGAAATCCGCCCTCGCGACACTCTCCCAACCGACCCGCGCTCCACCCTGGCGCGGGCCCGTGGGAAGGCACGCCCCTATGTTCCTGGCTGACTCGTCGCCCGGCCTCGACACCGGTGACACCGCCTGGCTGCTGGCCAGTACCGCCCTCGTCCTGCTGATGACCCCCGGCCTCGCGCTGTTCTACGGCGGCATGGTCCGCACCAAGAGCGTGCTCAACATGATCATGATGAGCTTCGTCTCCATCGCCGTGGTCACCGTGGTCTGGCTGCTGGCCGGCTACTCGCTCGCGTTCGGCCCGGACGTCGGCGGCTGGGGCCTGATCGGCGGCCTCGACCACCTCGGGATGGCCGGAATCACCCCCGCCTCGCTCACCGGCCACGTCCCCACGGTGCTCTTCGCCACCTTCCAGCTGACCTTCGCGATCATCACCGCCGCGCTGATCAGCGGCGCCATCGCCGACCGCGCGCGGTTCGGCTCCTGGGTCGCCTTCACCGCGGTCTGGACGCTGCTGGTCTACGTCCCGGTGGCGCACTGGGTGTTCGCGCCCGGCGGCTGGATCCTGTCGAGGCTCGGCGCGCTCGACTTCGCCGGCGGCACCGTGGTCGAGGTCAACTGCGGGGCCAGCGGCCTGGCCCTGGCCCTGCTGCTCGGCCCCCGGATCGGCTTCCGGAAGGAGGTGATGCGCCCGCACAGCCTGCCCCTGGTGCTGCTCGGCGCGGGCCTGCTCTGGTTCGGCTGGTTCGGCTTCAACGCGGGCTCGGCGCTGGGCGCCAACGGCCTGGCCGCGTCCGCCCTGCTCAACACCCAGGCGGCCGGCTGCACCGGGCTGCTCGGCTGGCTGCTGGTCGAGAAGCGCCGGGACGGCCACGCCACCACGCTGGGCGCCGCCTCCGGCGCGGTGGCCGGCCTGGTCGCCATCACCCCCTCCTGCGGCAGCGTCGACCTGGTCGGTGCGCTGGTGATCGGGCTGGCGGCGGGCGTGGTCTGCTCCTACGCCGTCAGCTGGAAGTTCCGCTTCGGCTTCGACGACTCGCTGGACGTCGTCGGTGTGCACTTCGTGGCCGGCGTCATCGGCACCGCGCTGATCGGCCTCTTCGCCAGCGCGGCGATGACCGGCGGCCCGGTCGGCCTGCTGCACGGCGGCGGCCTCGGCCAGCTCGGCAGGCAACTGGTCGCGGTGGCCGCCGTCGCGGTGTACGCCTTCGCCATGACGTACGGGATCGGGCGGGCGATCGACCGGGTGATGGGCTTCCGCGCCACCGAGGAGGACGAACTCACGGGCCTGGACCTCGCCGTGCACGCCGAGACCGCGTACGATCACGGCGTCCTGGGCCACGGCACGACCGCCCACGCCACCACTGTGCTCACGCACTCGTCCGACAGGACCCCCGCCGCATGAAGCTGATCACCGCGATCGTCAAGCCGTTCAAGCTGGACGAGGTCAAGAACGCCCTGCAGGCCATCGGCGTGCACGGACTGACCGTCACCGAGGCCAGTGGGTACGGGCGCCAGCACGGGCACACCGAGGTCTACCGGGGCGCCGAGTACCGGATCGACCTGGTGCCCAAGGCCCGGATCGAGGTGGTGGTCGAGGACGCCGACGCCGAGCAGGTGATGGAGGAGATCGTCCGCGCCGCCCGGACCGGGAAGATCGGCGACGGCAAGGTCTGGGCGGTGCCGGTGGAGACCGTCGTCCGGGTCCGCACCGGTGAACGCGGGCCGGACGCCGTGTAGTTCGGACGCCGTGCAGTTCGGATGCCGTGCAGTTCGGGCGCCGGCCGGGTGCTGCCCCCGGAGGCCTCCCCGGGCGTCGCCCGGGGAGGGCGGGGCCGGGGTGCCGCTACCGGCCGCCGGCCAGGCCCGTGAGGGCCGGCCACCCGTCGTCGGCGGCGATCTGCTGCCACCGCCCGAGCGCGAACGGCGGCTCGGCCCTGGTCAGGCGCGGGCTGAGCTGCGGGTCGTCCGACTCGTGCAGCGTGCCGTTGTGGACGGCCAGCGCCACCCGGGTGCCGTCCGGGTGGGCGGTCCAGATCCGGTAGCTGAGCCAGCCGGTGGCGGCCGTCCGCAGCACCTCGACGACCTGCGGGAGCCCGCTCGGACCGTAGGCGGCGGCGGTGCAGTGGTAACCCGACGCGCCGTCCGTCTCGCCCCGGCCGTCGCAGGACGGCGCGGTGGCCTGCGAGGCCGGACCGTGCACCTCGACCGAGACCGTGCCGGCGCCGCTCCCGTCGTCGTAGCGCATCCACAGCACCGCGTCCGCCGCCGGGTCGAGGCTCAGTTGGTCGGCGCCCGCCTCGGCCGACAGCCGGATGCCGGGGCCCAGCAGCCTGGCCAGGGTGGCCTGCAGGGCGGCGTGCTGGCGTTGCCGCACCTGGTCGGCCGTGGGGCCGGCGGGGGCGGCCGTGACCGGGCCGCCGCCCCCGCCGCCGGTCCGTCCCGGCAGGCCGGTCAGGGCCAGTCCGGCGGCCAGCGCGAGGACGGCGACGGCCGAGCCGGCGGTCCGCAGCCGGCGCCGGCGGTGCAGCGCCCGGCCGCGTCGGGTGGCCTCGGCGAGCATCACGGCGACCGGCGGGTGCAGGTCCTGGACACTGGCGTTGAGCAGCCGGCCGAGCTCGTGTTCGAGGCTCGGGTCGGGTTCCGGGGCGGCGGCCAAGGCGGGGTCCTCGTCGGGTCGGTGAGCGGGGGCGGGCAGGTCGGTGAGCGGGGCGGGCGGGTCGGGAGTGTGGGGCGGCAGGCCCGGCCGGCCGGTGGGCCGGGGTCAGGGCCGGAGCAGCAGCTCGCGGTCGTCCGCCAGGATCTCGCGCAGCCGGGCGAGCGAGCGCGTGGAGAGCCCCTTGACGGCGGCCGGGCTGGTGCCGAGCATCTCGGCCACCGCCTCGATGGGGTGGTCCTCCAGGTACCGCAGCACCACCACCGCCCGGTTGCGCGGCGGGAGCGTGCGCAGCGCCGCGACCAGGGTCAGTCGTAGGTCGGTGCCCGTTCCGCTGCGGTCGTCCAAGGTGGCGGGGGACTCCGGGAGGTCGGCGACGGCGATCTCGCCGGAGCGGCGCAGCCGGCGGTGCGAGAGGTAGCAGCGCAGCAGCACCTTGCGGGCGTACGCGTCCAGCGAGGGGTCGTCGTCGCCCCGGCGCAGCCGGCCCCAGACCGAGAACATCTTGGCGAGGGTGGTCTGGACGAGGTCCTGGGCCTGGTGCCAGTCGCCGCACATCAGGTAGGCGACCTGGAAGAGCCGTCCGGCCCGGTTGGCCGCGAACTCCTCGAAGTCGCCCGCCCTGCTCATGTCGCCCCCGTGTCCCGATCGCCGGCCGTCCGCCGGCCGTCCGTCGTCCGCCGGCCGTTGCCCGTCGTCCGCGGGCCGGTGCCCCGCCGCGTGCCGGCGGGTGGCCGGATTCCGTCGTCCGCTGCTGTCACCGTTGTCCACGCTGTGGCGGACGGGAAAGTCGCACACGAGTTTTCCGGAGCTGCAGAAACGTTGTTCCCAAGGCCTTGACGGGCTCTCACCGCGACCTTAGGTTCAGCGCTGCAAGTTTCCAGCAAGTTTCAGCAATCTTTCACGAGCGGTACCCCAGGCTGCCCCACCCCAGCCCCCAGGAGACATCGTGGTCACCACCGCCCCCACCCGCCGGCCTGCCCGGACGGCCGGCGCGCTCGCCGCCTCGGCGGCGCTCGCGCTCTCGCTCACCGCGGCGTTCGGCGCCGCCCCCACCGCCCAGGCCGCCCCGCCGGGCAACGGCAAGGGCGTCACCGCCACGCTCTTCGAGTGGCGCTTCGACTCCGTCGCCAAGGCCTGCACCGACACCCTCGGCCCGAAGGGCTACGGCTTCGTCGAGGTCTCGCCGCCCCAGGAGCACATCCAGGGCGGCCAGTGGTGGACGTCCTACCAGCCGGTGAGCTACAAGATAGCCGGGCGCCTCGGCGACCGGGCGTCCTTCAAGAGCATGATCGACACCTGCCACGCGGCGGGCGTCAAGGTGATCGCCGACTCGGTGATCAACCACATGTCGGCCGGCTCCGGGACCGGCACCGGCGGTACGAACTACACCAAGTACACCTACCCCGGGTACTACCAGGACCAGGACTTCCACTCCTGCCGCACCGCGATCAGCAACTACGGCGACCGTTCGAACGTGCAGAACTGCGAACTGGTCAACCTCTCCGACCTGAACACCGGCAGCGGCTACGTCCAGCAGACCATCGCCGGCTACCTGAACGACCTGGCCTCGCTCGGCGTCGACGGCTACCGGATCGACGCGGCCAAGCACATCGCCGCCGCCGACCTCGCCGCGATCAAGGCGAAGACCGCCAACCCCAACGCCTACTGGGTGCAGGAGGTCATCTACGGCGCGGGCGAGCCGATCCAGCCGACCGAGTACACCGGCACCGGCGACGTCGACGAGTTCCGCTCCGGCACCTGGCTGAAGAGCGCCTTCCAGGGCGGCCGGATCGCCGACCTCGCCGGCTGGGGCTCCGGACTGCTGCCGGGCGACAAGGCCCGCACCTTCGTCGACAACTGGGACACCGAGCGCAACGGCTCCACGCTGACCTACAAGGACGGCTCCGCCTACACCCTGGCCAACGTCTTCATGCTGGCCAACCCCTACGGCTCGCCCAACGTCTACTCCGGCTACGCCTTCTCCGGCCACGACGACGGCCCGCCCAACGGCGGCACCGTCAACGCCTGCTACAGCGACGGCTGGAACTGCACCCACGCCTGGCGGCAGGTCGCCAACATGGTGGGCTTCCGCAACGCCGTTGCGGGTACCGGGATCGCCAACTGGTGGTCCAACGGCAACAACGCGATCGCCTTCGGGCGCGGCGGCAAGGGCTTCGTGGCGATCAACCGCGAGACGGGCCCGGTCACCCAGACCTTCCAGACCTCGCTGCCGGCCGGCTCCTACTGCGACGTCCAGCACGGTGACCCGGCCCAGGGCGGCTGCTCCGGTCCGTCCTACACCGTCGGTTCGGACGGCCGGTTCACCGCCACCGTCGGCGCGGGCGACGCGGTGGCGCTGTACGTGGGCGCTCCCGGCGGCGCCGGCGGCGGCACGCCGGTGAGCGGCGGCGCGTCCTTCGCGGTCAACGCGACGACCGTCTACGGGCAGAACGTCTTCGTGGTCGGCAACACCGCGGCGCTCGGCGCCTGGGACCCGGCGCGGGCGCTGCCGCTCTCCTCGGCCGCCTACCCGGTCTGGAAGCTGGACGTGACGATGCCGGCCGGGACGGCGTTCGAGTACAAGTACGTCCGCAAGGACGCCTCCGGGGCCGTGACCTGGGAGTCCGGCGCCAACCGCACGGCGACGGTGCCGGCTTCGGGCGGCGTGGTCCTGAACGACACCTGGCGCGGCTGATCCACCGCGACGGCCGCCGCCCGCCGCCCCGCACCCGGGGAGGCGGGCGGCGGCCGTCAGCGTGCCGCCCGGGAATTCCCCCGCGCGAGTGGCCCGCCGGGGTTCGATCCACTGGGACGGGTGAACGCTGTCAGCATCACGGGATGAGAACCACCCCCGCCGTCCTCGACGTCGAACTGTGCGGCGGCCGCTGGGACGGCCACCGCAAGCGGGTCAACGCCGTGGCCCCGCCGCCCTCGCTGCGGATGGTGCTGCGGGCCGAACTGCCCGCCGCCGAGGCCGGCGAGTACTGGCCGACGACCAGCGTCTACCGGCTGGACGAGGCCGGCGGCCGGCGGCGCTACCGCTACTCCCACGACGAGTAGCGGCCGGCCCGGGGCCGTCGCGCCCGCCGTACGGCTCGCGCCCGGTCAGCCCCGCCCGATGTACGGCATGGTGGTCGCCATCACCGTGGCGAACTGCACATTGGCCTCCAGCGGCAGCTCCGCCATGTGCCGCACGGTGCGGGCCACGTCCGCGACGTCCATGGTCGGCTCCACGGCGACCCGTCCGTCCGCCTGCCGCACCCCGATGGCCATCGCCGCCGTCATCTCGGTCGCCGCGTTGCCGATGTCGATCTGCCCGCAGGCGATCCGGTACGGACGCCCGTCCAGCGACAGCGACTTGGTCAGCCCGGTGACGGCGTGCTTGGTCGCCGTGTACGCGATGGACTGCGGTCGCGGCACGTGCGCGGAGATCGAGCCGTTGTTGATGATCCGGCCGCCCTGCGGGTCCTGGGCCTTCATCTGCCGGAACGCGGCCCGCGCGCAGAGGAAGGCACCGGTCAGGTTGAGGTCGACCACGGCCCGCCACTCGGCGATGTCCAACTCGTCCACCGCGGCCGGGGCGCCGAACGTCCCGGCGTTGTTGAACAGCAGGTCGACCCGGCCGAACCGCTCGGCGGCCGTCGCGAAGAGCGCGTCCACCGCCGCCGGGTCGGTGACGTCGGTCGGCACCACGGCCGCCGCGTCGCCGTCCGGCCCGGCCGCGGCGCAGAGCCCCGCCGTCTCGCGCAGCGGCTCCTCCCGCCGCCCGGCGAGCACCGGCCGCCACCCGGCGGCGGCCAGCTCCACGGCCACGGCGCGCCCCACCCCGCTGCCGGCTCCGGTGACGACGGCGATCTGCTGCGGCATGGCGGTACTCCTCGGGCGGTCATCGGGCGGCTGGTCGGTTGACGGCGGGTGTGCCGATCGTTCCCGATCCGCGCCCCCGAGTCACTGGTGGAAGGACCCAAACTCCGACCCCTGCGACGCGCCGCCGGCTGTGGGGGGCTCCCCCCGCCGCCCGGCGGGGGCCGCCCCCCGCCGGGCGGCGGGGGAGTCGGGCGGCCTTTACCCGATCGTGGGCAAACATTGGAGTGACGCAGGCTGTAGCGCAACCGGGGCGCCCGGGACCACGTCATAAGATCGCAGGACGGCACGCTCCCGCGAGGGACGGCGCGCCGCCGCCCCGGGCGTACGCGCGACGCCGCACCCCGGGTCTGTCCGGCCCCACCCGGGGGCCGCCGCCCGGCTCCCGACGGAGCGGGCGCGACATCGGTCGGAGAGTCCTCACCGTGCAGCCGCAGTCCACCCGCATCCGCGCCGTCCTGACCGGCGCCGCCGCCTTCACCCTGGCCGCCTCGCTGGCGGCCTGCGGTAGTACGGACGCCAGTGGCACGGGGGACACCGCCAAGGTCGGCAAGGGCGCCGGAACGGCGAGCGGTACCGCCGCGCCCGGCACTCCGACGGCCGCCGACGGCACCACGACGGCCCCGGCCCAGAACCCGTCCGGCAAGGTGCTCATGCCCACCGGCCCGGCCGCGAGCTTCACCAAGGCCCGGGACACCGCGGCCGGCCAGATCCTGGTGACCACGCTGAACGGGCCCAAGTCGGGCGTCTCCGGCAAGGTCTGGGTCTGGCTGCCGCCCGAGTACAACGACCCGAAGTACGCCCGGACCGGCTTCCCCGTGCTCACCCTCTACGCGGGCGGCCAGAGCGCCGGGTACAACACCTGGACCGACAACCAGCTGCCGATCCAGGAGATCGACGCCGACCTGGCGAAGTCCGGCAAGGCGCACCCGTTCATCATGATCATGCCGGTGCAGAACCTCGACTCCAACGAGGCCAAGGCCCTGGAGTGCGCCGACATCCCGGGCCAGCCCAAGATGGGCACCTGGATGGCCGAGGACATCCCGGACTTCGTCCGCGCCAACTACCGGACGGTGAAGGGCCGCGACGGCTGGGGTCTGATGGGCGCGTCCACCGGTGCGTTCTGCAGTGCCAAGCTGGCGCTCCAGCACCCGGACAAGTTCAAGGCCGCCGTCCCGATCGACGGCTACTTCAACCCGGACTCGCCGCTCTGGAAGGGCCACGAGGCGGAGCGGCAGGCCAACAGCCCCGAGTTGATGGTCACTCAGGGCAAGGCCGACGTGAAGCTGCTCGCCACGGCGGGCGGTGCCAACGCGTTCGAGATGAAGCTGGTCAAGGCGTGGGTCGCCAAGGCCGCCCCGCCGCTGTCCGTCGAGTACTACGAGCAGGCCGGCGGCAAGCACCTCACCAGCGACTTCAAGAAGATGATCCCGGACACGCTGCAGTGGCTGACCAGGAACCTCGCGGGGCCGCAGAGCGACTGACCCGGCCGCGGTGTCCCGGGCCTTGGTGAAGCTCGCGGCCGGGCCGGTGGGCATGAGCACCTTGCCGGACGGGTTCTGGGC